>DATBPR010000278.1:0-5717 GCA_036561285.1 Candidatus Limnocylindrales bacterium
TCGCGATCGCGGTCGCCATCGGCGCCGCCACCGCTCCGCGCTGACGATCACGTCGAGGCCCTAGGATTCGGCGATGCCCGAACCCGTCGTCCCGGACCGTCGCGTCGTCGCGATCATCCCGATCGGCTCGCTGGAAGGCGCGAAGTCGCGGCTCGGGGCGGTCCTCGACGCCGAGGAGCGCCTGGAGCTGACGCTCCGCCTGGCCCGGACGACGATCGCGGCGACGGTCGCCAGCCAGCGCATCGACGAGACACTCGTCGTGACGCCGGACGACGAGGTCCGCCGGCTTGCCGAGACCCTCGGCGCGCGACCGCTTCGGCAGCGCGACGGCGGCCTGAACCGCGGCGTCGACGCCGGTCGGGCCGAGGCGCTGGCCGCGGGCGCGACGGCGGTCCTGATCCTGCCGATCGACCTGCCCGAGATCTCGACGGCCGCGATCGACGAGGTGCTGGCGGCCCTTGACGCCGAGCCGCGGCGGCCGTTGGTCGCGATCGTCGCCGACCGTCATGGACGCGGCACGAACGCCCTGCTCCTCGCCCCGCCCGATGCGATCGACACCTGTTTCGGCGGCGACAGCCACGCGGCTCATGTGCGTGCGGCCGTCGCGGCCGGGGCGACGCTCGTCGAGCTCGGAGGGCCGCTCGCCCTCGACCTCGACACGCCAGACGACCTGCTCCTCGCGGAGGCGAGCCTGCGAACCGCCGATGTCCGCTGACGCGGGCAGTCGTGTCGAGGCGATCGCCCTCGTCGGGATTCCGGAGGTGGTGGCCGGCGACGACCTCGGCCGGCTGATCGGCGACGCGATCGAGCGGACGCCCGGCGTCCTCCCCCTCCGCCCGGACGACGTCCTGGTCGTGACCCAGAAGATCGTGTCGAAGGCGGAAGGCGCGGTCGTCGACCTGACGACGATCGAGCCGCGGCCCGAAGCGGTGGCGTTCGCCGAGCAGTGGGACCGCGACCCGCGTCAGATCGAGGTCGTGCTGCGCGAGGCCCGCCGCGTCGTCCGGATGGAGCACGGCGTCCTGATCACCGAGACACCGCACGGCTTCGTCTGCGCGAACGGCGGGGTCGACGCCTCGAACGTCGGCCCGGACAGCGGCTCCATCGTGACGCTCCTGCCACGAGACCCGGACGCGTCGGCGCGGGCGCTCCGCGCGGCGGTCGGCGAGCGGTTCGGCACGGACGTTCCGGTCATCGTCTCGGACTCGTTCGGCCGCCCGTGGCGCTGGGGCATCACGGATGTCGCGATCGGGGTCTCCGGGCTGCAGCCGATCGAGGACCTGCGCGGCCAGGCCGATGCCGACGGACGGGTGATGAAGTCGACGATCCGGGCGTCCGCCGACGAGATCGCCTCGGCGGCGGAGCTCGCCCTCGGGAAGATCGGCCGGCGGCCAGTCGCGATCGTCCGGGGCGCGAACCCGTTGCTCGGCGAGGGATCGATCGCCGACGGGCTGATGCCGGCGTCGTTCGACCTCTTCCGCTAGGCCGCTCCGGCGCTCGGCGCTCCCGCACGCGGGCGACTGCGACTCACTCCTCCCGCGATGCGGCTATCCACATCGAATGTGGATTGTCAGGCAGATGCAACGTCCCCGGGCGGGGTCGCCGCCGGTTGCGCTGCGCCGCCGCGTCGCACGAGCGCCCGCCACGCGAGCACCCCGCCGAGCGCGTAGCCGAGACCGGCGAGGGCGAACAGGAACGGGATACCCAGCGCCGCCGCGATCGCGCCACCGATCACGGATCCGGCGATCGCGCCGACGTTCGAGGTCGTCCCGGTGAAGATCCCCTGCGCGGTGGCCTGGGCAGATCGCGGCACCGCGCCCGCGATCCACGTCACGGCCCCCACGTAGACGAAGGCGTAGCCGAACCCGCCGAGCGCCGACGCCGCGACGATCTGCCAGGGCTCGACGGCCAGCGAGCTCGCGAAGGCCCGGCCCGCGAACGCGAACCCGCCGATCACGATCAGCCGCTCGGCCCCGATCCGGCCGGCAAGTCGCGGGAACCCCATCATCAGCGGCAACTCGACGAGGGCCGCCACGGACCACGTCGCCGCGACGGCCGTCGGGTCGCCGCCGAGGGCAACGATCCGGATCGACAGGAACCCGAGCAACGCCGCGTTCGAGCTCCAGATCGCGAGGAGCGCCACGAACAGCGGACCGAACCGTGGGCGGGCGAGGATGCTCGCGATCGACGACGGCGCGATGCCGCGGAGCGCCGCCCGCGCCGCCCGCCCGATCCCCGCGCTGCCCGTGCGCCGCGGCTCGTCCACAACGGCCGACCGGAACAGGAACCACGTCCCGATCCCGGTCGCGAGCAGCAACGGGGCGTTGACGAGGAACATCCCGGACGGCCCGAAGCGCTCGATGGCCGCGCCGGCCGCGAACGCGACGACGACGAACGCCGCGGAGCCCCACGCCCGGGACTGGCCGAACCGCTCGCGCTTCCCGACCAGGCGAACCGCCCGGCTGTCGACCATCGGGGCGAGCCCGGCCGTCATCGCCGCGAGCAGCCCCATCGAGACCGCGAGCGTGAGCACGTCCGCTGATACGGCCAGGAGCAGGACGGCGCCCGTGGCCAGCGTGGTCGCGACGAGGACCGGCCCGCGCACGTCGCCGGCATGGTCGGCGATCGCGCCCCAGGTCGGCGCGGCGAACAGCCCGACGACCGCGAACCAGCCGACGAGCAGGCCGATCACCTGCAGGTCGAGGCCGCGCGACCCGAGGTACAGCGTGATGTACGGCATGTAGGCGCCGAGGCTGCCGAACAGGAGCGCGTGGACGATCGCCGGCCGGAGGACGGATCCAGCGGCCGGCGATGTCGCGGGCGGGCTCAGTGCACGATCGTGTTCGACAGCGTTCCGTCGTTGTTGGCCACGTTGAAGGTGGCGGTCGTGTTGGCGTTGAAGATCGGGCCGTACATGTTCGACTGGCCGGAGTAGCCGTACGAGTTCAGCGAGCGGATCGAGCCGGCGCTGCCCGTCGAGTCGAAGCCGGAGAACCACGGTCCGCCGGACGAGCCACCCGTCATCCCGCAGGCGAGCTTGTAGTTGCTGTTCCCGGTGAGGGCGTCGAAGCCGAGCGGGTTCTGGCAATAGGTCAGGTCGTTCCCGTGGTACTTGCCGGCGGCCGGATAGCCGAAGGCGTCCACGACGGTGCTCGCGGACATCGACGACGGGGTGAGGCCGAACGTCCCGAGCGAATCGAGCTGGCCGCCCTTCGTCCCGGTCCCGACGATCGCGAAGCCCCAGTCGTAGTGGGTGGCCGCGGTCGTGAAGCCGCCCGCGTTCGTGAAGCCGGCGTTCGCGACCAGCGCCTGGGCCGGCCAGCAGCCGTAGGCCGTGCTCGCGCACGTGAAGGTCGGAGTACTGTCGAACTGCGGAATGAACTCCCAGTTTGTCGCGAAGCCGCTGAGCTGCCCACCGCCGTTGGTCTCGTCGTAGACGCAATGGCCGGCCGTGAGGACGATCGCGTAGTCGGCCCGGGCGTTGGCGATCGCGGTGCCGCTGCAGACGTACGCCTGCCCGCTCATCACGAAGTAGACCTTGCCGGTCACCGCGTAGACCGAGCCCCGTCCGTTCGTCCACGAGGCGCCGGCGGTATTGGCGAGGCCGTTGCCGCCACCACCGCCCCCGCCGCCACCGCCGCCCGGCTTCCCCTTCTGCGGCTGCAGGTGGAAGCCCTTCGCGTCGCGGACGAAGTCGCGCGGGATCGCTGCTTTCAGACGCTCGGGCGTCCAGTAGGCGACCGTCGCCTGCTGCTTCGCGGACGCCGCGGACGGACCGCCGCCGCCCGCGAGGGCACCTCCGGCGAGGACGGGGAAGGCCACGACGAGGAGGCCCACCGCGAGGGTGGCGGGTCGACGGATGCGCATCGAATTCAGCCTCGGGGACGGTTCGGGATGGATGGGACGCGATTGGTCGAACTGAACCGCACGCGATGGAGCGGCGTCAAGACGCCTTCCCGACACTTCGCAAAGGTTGGGTGACGACAGGCACCGGACCAGCCGGCTGACCGCCCTCCGGTCAGGACGCCTCGGGTTGGGCTCCCGGGTCCCCGTCCGAAGCGGCCGCTGCGCCCGGTCCGACCGGCTCCAGATCGATCGTCCGCACCTGGCGCGTGCGTCCGGCTTCGGTCCGCACGACCGCTGCCGGGATGACGCCGCTCACGAGCCGGTCGATCGTCGCGATCTCGCCGGAGTAGAGGCCCGTCCCGGTGATCCGGACACGATCGCCGGGCTTCAGGCCGGCGCGGCCGGCCCCCGCCGCGAGATTGATCGATGCGACCGTCGGGCGCTGGTAGGGCGTGTCGCCGGGGCTGCCCGGCCCTCCTGGCTCGCCGGGTCTCGGCGGGCGGGTCGCGTTGCGGGGCGGTGGGTAGGTCGTCTTGCGCTTTCGGCCGGGCACTGGCGGATGGACCCTCCTGGTGGGTTGATCGACGTTGCGCGGGGTCGAACCGCGTTCGCGGCCGCTCCGGCAGTGCGCAGCATGCCATACCGACCTCGATCGACCGTCACCCGGAGGTACCGGGCGGTCCGGGCCGGGCCGTCGCGGAGGCGGATCAAACGGGCTCCGTCGCCTCCGCGCGTTCGACGAACCACGGCAGGAGCGTCGCCCAGCCGCCGTGGTTCCGGTCTCGCCAGGCCTCGCCCTCCGCTCCGAGCGCCTCCCAGCCACGATGCTCGATCGCGACGCGGGTCCGGCCGTCGCCCGCTGCCTCGAAGCGGACCTCGACCTGGGTCGCGTCGGCGCGGTCCCGGCGGAGATGCCAGAGGTAGCCGAGCCGGCTCGGCGGCTCCCAGACAGTGACCTCGCCCCAATCGTGCTCGACGCCGCCGGCCGTCCGCTCGAAGATCCGGCCGCCGGCGCGCGGCTCGAGGACGACGGTCAGGTCGTCCATGCCCGTGACCGTGTGGTCGGCCGGCCACCACCGGTCGATCTCCTCCGTCCAGACCGCGAAGGCGCGATCCGGTGGGCAGGCGACCTCGAAGTCGAGGCGGATCGGCTCGATCACGGGGCGCCGCTGCGCCCGGACGCGCGACGCGGCTTCGCGTTGTCGGCGACCAGGCGATAGCGACTGGCGGCTTCGCCCCAGACGCGCTCGAGGTAGGCACGGACCGCCTCGGGTCCCTCGTCGTCGAGCCGGTAGATCCGGCGCGTGCCGCGCGGCTCCTCGACGACGAGGCCGGCGGACTTCAGCAGGCGGAGGTGGCGGGAGACCGCCGGCCGGCTGATCGGCAGCGCGTCGGCGAGCTCGCCGACGGATCGCCCGGCGTCGCCGCGGGCGGCGAGCAGCTCGACGATCGCGCGCCGGTTCGGGTCGCCGAGTGCTTCGAAGGGATCCCCGGCGGTCGCGCGGGACGAGCGGGCGGCCGTCAAATCGCTCGCATCCGGTTGTTCTTCGCGTCGTGGGTGACCTCGGCCAGCCCGAGCGCCTCGAGGAGGGGTGGCATGTACACGCCGAACCGGCCGCGGAGGCCCTTCTTCAGGCCGTACCACCCGCCGCGCGGGTTCGCGTCGGAGCGGCCCCAGGCCTCGACCGTGCCCTCCGGCGCGGGCTTCTGCTCATCGGCGCCGCCGAGCGCGACCCAGTCGCCCTGCGCCTTCAGCCAGGCGTGGAGCTCGTCGATCGCGCGCGCGTCGTACAGGAGCTTCGTCCCGCCGACCTGGCAGACGATCGTCGGCGGATCCGACGCCGCGTCGCGGTACATCGTGTACTCGGACG
>DATBPR010000279.1:0-3295 GCA_036561285.1 Candidatus Limnocylindrales bacterium
ATCGACGTCCGCTCGTTGACCGAGGCCGGCCAGAGCCTCGGCGCGGGAACGTTCCGGATCCTCTGGTCGATCATCCTGCCGAACCTCCGGGTCGCGATCCTGTCCGGAGCCTTCCTCACGCTGGCGATCGTCATCGGCGAGTTCACCCTCGCGAACTACCTCGCCCGGCCGGCCTTCGGGCCGTACCTGAACCACCTCGGCGGGAACAAGTCCTACGAGCCGGCAGCCGTCGCCCTGATCAGCTTCGGCCTGACGTGGGCCGCCATGGGGGTCATCGCCCTGATCGGCCGTTCCGCCCGTGGGCGGAGCCGGACCGTCGAGGTCGGAGGAGCGCACTGATGTCCTTCCTCGTGCTCGAGGGCGTCCAGAAGCAGTTCCCGGGCGCGCCGCACGCGGCCGTCGAGGACTTCAACCTCGCGGCCGAGAAGGGCGAGTTCGTGTCGTTCCTCGGCCCATCCGGCTGCGGCAAGACGACGACGCTCCGGATGATCGCGGGGTTCGAGCGACCCACGGCGGGCACGATCACGATCTCCGGAAATGACATCACGAACAAGCCGGCGAACCGCCGCAACGTCGGGATGGTGTTCCAGTCCTACGCGCTGTTCCCGAACATGTCCGTCGCCGACAACATCGGCTTCGGCCTGCGTGTCCGGAAGCGCCCGAAGGACCAGATCCGCAAGCGGACCGCCGAGCTGCTCGAGTTGATCAACCTCGGCGACAAGGGCGAGCGGTATCCCTACCAGCTGTCCGGCGGCCAGCAGCAGCGCGTGGCGCTGGCCCGGGCGCTGGCGATCGAGCCGGAGGTCCTCCTCCTCGACGAGCCGCTGTCCGCCCTCGACGCGAAGATCCGCGTGGCCCTCCGCAAGGAGATCCGGGCGATCCAGCGCCAGCTCGGGATCACCACGGTCTACGTGACGCACGACCAGGAGGAGGCGATGTCCCTCTCCGACCGGGTCGTCGTGATGAGCGAGGGGCGGGTCGAGCAGATCGGTCCGCCGCCGGAGATCTACAACTTCCCGGCGACGCCGTTCGTGGCCTCGTTCGTGGGGACGCTGAACCTGCTTCCGGCGACCGTCGTCGAGGCAGCGACGGCGCGGGTCTCGATCGGGGAGCAGGAGATCCGCGGCGCCGCGCCGATCGAGGCGAGCGTCGGGTCGCACGTCACGGTCGCGGTCCGGCCGGAGGCCGTCGAGCTGGGGGTGGGCGGCGGGCCGAACCGCCTCCACGGGATCATCGAGGACGTGTCGTTCCTCGGCTCGATCGTGCGGACGCGGCTCAAGCTCACCGACGACGCGTCGCTGTCGTGGGACCAGTTCAACGATCCGGCCCTCGCCGCGGCGGTGATCGGCGAGTCGGCGACGGTCTCGTTCCCCATGGAGGCGTCCCTCGTCCTGGAGGGCGCGGCCAGCGCCGAGAAGGTCATCGAGCAGGCGATCGCGGAGGCCTGAGCGGTCATCCTCCCGGTCATGACCGCGGGACCCGCATGACGCTCCACCCGGCCCTCGACGGCATCGAGCTCGTCGTCTTCGACAAGGACGGGACGTTGATCTCGTTCGACGCGATGTGGAGCGGCTGGGCGCGCGAGCTCGGCTCCCGTCTCGAGATCGCCAGCCGGCGGCCGGTTGCCGGCGACGTCTTCGCGGCGATCGGCTACAACCCGGTCGCGGATCGGGTCCGGCCCGGCGGCCCGCTCGCCATCGACACGATGTCGCAGATCGAGGAGGTCGTCGCGGCCGTCCTCCGGCGCTGGTGTCCGAGCGTCACGGCCGCGAGGCGGGTCGTCGCGGACGCCTGGTTCGAGCCGGACCCGGTGGCGCTGGCCGTGCCGCTCGCCGACCTCCCGGGCCTCTTCACGTCCCTCCAAGCCGGTGGGCGCCGGATCGCCGTCGCCACGACCGACGATCGCCGTCCAACGGAAGCGACCCTGACCGCCCTCCGCCTCGCCGATTTCGTCGAGACCGTCCTCTGCGGGGACGACCTCGGGCCGATCAAGCCGGACCCGGCGGCGCTCCTCGCCATTGCCGGCCGGCTCGGGATCGCGATCGAGGCCGTCGCGATGGTCGGCGACACGCCGGCGGACCTCCGGATGGCCCGCGAGGCCGGCGCCGGCGGGGTCATCGGGGTCGCGAGCGGCGTCACCCCGGCGGCCGACCTCGAGCCGTTGGCGGACGTCGTCCTCGCCCACGTCGGGGAGCTCGTCGCGCCACACCGGGGCTGACCCGGCTCGACAGCCGGCGACGGGCGGACGGTACCTCTGGGCTATCGCTCGGGTGGGAGCCCGATCCTACGGTTCGCCTGCATCCCCAACCCGGCGTCCTGCCCAGCCGCCACCCACTGTCAATCGAGGTTCGCCCCCAGCAGATGGCCGTCGCATACGAGCCACCTGATCCCGACGCGCTCCTCGGCATCGGCGAGGTCGCCGCCCGAGCAGGCATCACCCGGGCCACCGCCCGTGCGTGGTGCTTCTCGGGCCGCCTGCCGTCCGTGCCCGGGCCGCGCAACGAGCCGCTCGTCCGCCGGAGCGACCTCGACCTGTGGCTGTCCCGCCGCGACGCGTCCGTGACGCCGATCCAGGCCGTCGCGGACCCGACCGTGGGCGGCGACGCCCTCCGTCGTCTCGCCGCCGAGGTCAGCAGCCAGCTCGACCTCGACCGCCTGTTCGAGGAGGCCGTCGGCGACGCGGTCCGGACCTTCGGCGTCGCCAGGATCGGACTGTGGCTGTACGACCGGCACCGTCGTCATCCGTTCAGCCTGTGCGCAGCGCACGGCCTCACGGACGAGGTCCGCGACTGGGTATCGACGCTGACGGCCGATTCGCAGGTCGCCGGGATCCAGGCGATCGAGAGCCGGGACGTGGTCCCCCTCCGAGACGTCCTCGCCGACGCGGCCGGCATGGCTCGCGACGTCTACTCGCGGAACGGGATCCGGAGCGTCTGCCTGACGCCGATCATCTTCCACGACGAGCCACTGGGCCTCTTCGTGCTCTACCACGACCGCGTCCACGACTGGTCGGCGGAGGAGACGGCCCTCGCCCGAGCCTTCGCCGACCAGATGGCGTCGGCCGTCGCCCACCACCGGCTCAACGAATCGGTCCGGTCGCTGGCCGGCCGCCTCGAGGCGGTCCAGGAGCTGGCGATCCGGCTGAACCGGTCCCACGAGATCGGCGACATCGCCGACGTGATCGTCGAAGGGACCGAGCAGCTGATCCCGCACGACACGATCCGGGTCTACCGCGTCGACCACGACGCCGGGATGTGCGAGCCGATCGCCCTCAAGGGCCTGTTCGGCGGAACCG
>DATBPR010000280.1:0-5077 GCA_036561285.1 Candidatus Limnocylindrales bacterium
CGGGCGAGACGGCGCTCCGCGTCGATCTCGACGCCGCGCATCGGCGACAGGTCGATCAGGACGCCGGCCTCGGTCGTGCTCTGGCCGGACAGGCTGTGGCCGCCGGCGCGCACGGCGACCTCCCGGCCCGCCCCGCGGGCAATCCGGACCGCCGCGACGACGTCCACGGTCGAGGCGCTTCGGAGGATCACGGCGGGGCGACGATCGAACATCGCGTTCCAGCCGACGCGGGCGGCGTCGTAGCCGTCGTCACCGTCGCGGAGGACCGCTCCGGCGAAGCCGTCCGTCGCGATCATGGTCGCGGCGTCGTGCAGCGTGGTCATGGCTTCTCCTCGGGGGCCGATCGGAGGAAGGAAGGCCCGGGCCCCGCCGGATCGTGTCAGGTCCCGTCGATCGCGGCTGTGCTCGAGATCACGGCCCGCCCGTGACCCGCGTCATGTCGCGGGGGCGCCCCTCGCCTCGTCCGGATCGGCCGGGAGCTCGAGGGCTGGCCAGCCGGCGATGATCCGTCGCCGGACCGCGTCGGGTGCGGGGATCAGGTATCGACCGCCGTCCGTCCGGAGGACCCCGGCCGCCGCGAGGCCGGTGAGCGCGCGGTTCACGTTCTCGCGGCTGGCTCCCACCATCGTGGCGAGGGTCGACTGCGAAATTCGCGGAGACGTCGCGAGCGCCGCATCGCTGGAGCCGCTCGACTCGGCGAGGTCCAGCAGCCGGAGGACCACCCGGTCGGCGAGCGGCCGACGGGCGAGCGTCAGGAACATGCCGGTCTGCCACTGGGACGTGGAGGCCATCTTCTCGAGCAGCTTCATCGCCACGGACGGATGGCGTCCGAGGAACGCGGTCAGCGGCTCGCGACCGAGGATCAGGAGGGTCGACGGCTCGAGGGCGAGCACCGACATCACGCGGGTCCGGTTGGGGGCGAAGAAGCCGACCTCGCCGAAGCACTGGCCCGGTTCCCAGAGACTGTGCGTGATCTCCGCGCCCTCGTCGCTGTAGATCGCGTCCCGGAGCTGGCCGCTCGCGACGATGTAGAGGGCGTCGGCCGGATCGCCGGCCTCGAAGACATGCTCACCGCGAACGACACGCCGGAGCGTCGCGGCGCGGGCGAGCGGCTCGAGCTCCGCGGGCGAGAGGTCGTCGAAGAGCGACGTGCCGAGGAGCAGGGAGACCCGATCGACGTCGGTTGGCGGCACGCGGGCAGGATAGTCAGCCCGCGGCGACCGCGCGTGGAACGACCGTCGCAGCGGCGGCGCGGGCGACCTCGCGGTGGACGATCGCCGTCGCCGCGGTGCCGCGACCGGCGGCCGCGATCTCCGCGCCCATCCGCTGTGCCGCGATGCGGAACGACGGCTCCCGGAGGACCCGCAGGATCGCCGCCGTGATGGCGGCCGCGTCGGCGTCCCGTGGAAGGCTCAGGCCGACCCCGGTCCGGTGGACGCGCTCGGCGTTGTCGTCCTGGTCGCGGCCCTGGGGAACGATCACGAGCGGCGTTCCCGCGGCGAGCGCGCCGGTGATGGTGCTCAGGCCGCCATGCCCCACGACGACATCGACCGCCGGAAGGATCGGCCCGTGCGGCACGTGACCCGCGACCTCCACCGACGATGGGGCCGTCACCTCGGCCGGATCGAGGACGCCGCCCAGGGTCAGCAGCGCTCGCAGCTCCGGCTCGTCGGCCCGGAGCCGGTCGAAGGCCTCCAGGACGGGGCGGAGCGCTTCCGCCTGGCGCTGGACGGTGCTGCCGAACGTGATGAGCGCGCGCGCCGGCTGCTCCGGCGACCGCCGTCCGGGCCGGGCGAGGCCGGCCGCGGCGAGCGCGGCGTCCGCGGGCGACAGGATCGGGCCGACGTAGTGGGTGTTGGCGGGGTCGGGGCCGCCGGGGACATCGAGCGCCTCCGGCATCAGCCCGAGCACGGCCACGCAGCGGTCGAGGACGTCGGGCACGAAGCCGTCGTCCGCGACCGGCCGCAGGCCGGCCGTCCTCCGGGTCGCCGGCAGGCTCATGATCGCCGGCGCCCACTGCGTCCAGCGCCGGTAGAGCGTGTGGGCGAGGACGACCGTCGGAAGGTCGAGCAGCTCCGCGACCGCGAGCCCGGCGCCGTGCATCGAGTCGACGACGATGAGGTCGGCCGGCTCGTCGCGCAGGGCGTCCATGACCTCGTCCATGGCCGCACGGCCGTTGAGGAGCGCGTCGACCCGGTCCCAGATCGTCTCGAGGTCGACGTCCGTCGGCAACTCCGCGAGCGTGCGGTAGGGCGCGATTCGCGCACCCCTCGCCTCCACCCGCGGGCGCATCGATTCCGGTCCGCTGACGCGGACGGCGTGCCCGAGCGCAGCGAGCCGCTCGGCGAGGGCGAGGGCGGGCGGGACGTTGCCGCCACCGTCCCAGGTCACGATCAGGACTCGGCCGAGATCCATCGGGTGTCTCCCGGGGCGACCCCGTCGGCGCATCCGCTGCGCCGATCGTCGGGCCGGTGCCCCGATCCTCGGTTGCGCCCGCCGCCTCGGCTGCGCCGGGCATCACACCGCGAGCGTGATCCGGGTCACACGGTCCGGCGCCGCCCTCCGCGCCCGGCCTTCGAGGACGCTCGCCCCGGGGGCGTGCCCGCCGCGAGGGCGTCCGGCAGCCGCTCGACGTCGAAGCCGGCGGCCGAGGCCGCCCATCGCAGCTTTCCGATCGCCGGAGACGCCCTCCGCGCTCCGGCCGCGCGATCGAGCGCGTTGGCGGCCTCGACGAGGTCCGTCCATCGGTCGCCGTTGAGGAACGTTCGACCCTCCCACTCGTGGACCTCGAGGAACGCGCTCACCTCCGGATCGCGGAGCCAGATCGCCGCGAGCAGCACGGGATCGGGTGTCGTGCGCGGGTGCTCCAGCCCGATCGCGAGGCGGATCCGGCGGAGCGCGGCCTCGTCGAAGCCGGCCCGCGCCAGGACGTTCGCGAGGCGCAGCTCGTCGAACCGGGTCCGATCGAGTCGCTCGATCACGGAGGCCATCGCCAGGGCCGTTCCGGCCGGGTCGCCGGGGACGACGACCGCCGCGACGGCCTCGTGGAGCGGCCGGAGCCGGAGGTCGGCGAGCGCGTCTTCGAGGGATTCGACCCAGCGGTCTCCGAGCCCGGCGGCGAGGGCCGACCAGGGCTCGTCAGCCGTCGAGGTCACCTCGCGCAGGTCGTCCAGGACGAGGCACTCGTAGGCGTCGAGCCGGACGAAGAAGCCGCTGGAGCGAAGCTCGCCGACCGAGCGGAGCGTCTCCCGCGACCCGCGCCGGTCGCGGATCCGGAGCCAGCCGTCATCCGGCCCCGCCAGGCCGAGGGCGGCGGCGAGCGTGTCGCGCCGGATCGTCCTGGAGCCATCGCCGCGCTTCTCGGCGAACGGGACGGAGTCGCGGATCCAGCCGCTCGTCGACCCGAACCGGTTGTGGTACGCGATCAGCGAGCGATCCCCGCCGCGGCCGTTCGAGTAGGCGAAGACGTCCTCGACGAGCCCGCCGTCGCCGACCACGTCGTAGAGGCGGAAGTCGGCCGACCCGCCATACCGGCGCCGGTCGTGGAGGAGCGGCACGATCTGGGCGTCGAAATGGGCCTGGAGCGCCTCGTCCGGCCGCTCGTCGAGCCGAGCGCGCTGGAACTCCATTCCGTACTTCTCGGTGAAGCCCTCGAGCTGGCCGTGGCCGATCATCGGCAGCCCCGGCAGCGTCGCCAGCAGCGTGACGGCGCCGAAGTACTTGTCGCCCGTCCCGAACTGCTCGAGCGCGGTCTCCTCGTCCGGGTTCGTCAGGAAGTTCACGTACCGCCCGAGGATGGCCGGGTCGAACTCGAGCGTCTCCCGGATCACCCTGCGGTAGCCCGCGTTGTTCTCGTCCCGGACCATGTGCATGAACGCGCTGTTGTAGACGCGGTGCATCCCGAGGGTCCGGACGAAGTAGCCCTCGAGCAGCCAGAACGCCTCGGCGAGGAGCAGCGTGTCGGGCGCTTCCGCCGCGACCCGGTCCACGACCTCGCGCCAGAACTCCTTCGGCATCAGCCGGTTGAACGCGGCCTTCGCCATCGCGCCGTGCTCGGCGCGGGACGGGATCCCACCGGCGTGGCCCGGCTCCGGATACCAGAGCCGCTCGACGTGCTTCTTCGCGAGGACCATCGCGGCGTCGAACCGGATCACCGGGAAGCGCCGGGCGACGTCCAGGATCGTCCGGATCACCACCTCGCGGACGTCGGCCTGGAGGAAGTCGAGCTGGGCGGTGTCGTTCCACGGGAAGCTCGTTCCGTCGTTGCCGTGGTAGAGGTAGCGCCGCTCGCCGGTGGCGGTGTCGCGCCGCTCGAAGACGACCGCCGCGTCGCTGTCGTCCCAGTAGTGGTCCTCGATGCGGATCTCGACGCGGGGATCGTCGGCGACGTCGGCGCCCTCGAAGCGATAGGCGGGGTAGGGGGGCTCCGACAGCTGGATGAACCGCTCCGGGTGCTCGATCACCCACTCCGAGTCGATCCCCATGTGGTTCGGGACCATGTCGCTCGCGAGGCGGATCCCGTGCCGCCACGCCCGTTCGCGGAGGCTGGTCAGGGCGTCCTCGCCCCCGAGGTCGTCGGCGATCCGGTAGTCATCCAGCGAATACGCGGACGCGACCGCCTCGCTGTTGCCGCGCCAGCGCTTGATCCGCTCCGACGCCCTCGAGCGCTGCCACAGCCCGATCAGCCAGAGGCCCGTGATCCCGTGGGCGGCGATCGACGCCAGCTCCTCGTCCGGGATCGCGTCGAGCGTCCGGATCTCGCGCCCGTACCGCCGTGACAGCTGGTCGAGCCAGACGTACGTGCTCTTGGCCAGGAGCACGAGCCGCGGCATCCAGTCGCGGTCCTCGGAGAACCGCTCGGGCTCCGCCTCGGCGCCGGAGAAGGACGGCGCCTCGCGGCTGCCCCCACCCGCGCCGCCGAAGCGCTGGTGGAGCGCCAGGTGCTCCTCGGCGAGGATCGCGATCGCGGCGTCGAGGCGGGCGGCGAATTCGTCGACCCGCTCGAGCCGAATGCTCAGCCCAGCCGCCATGCGGTGACCGCCGAAGCGCTCCAGGCAGTCGCGGCATGCCGCGAGCG
>DATBPR010000281.1:0-1587 GCA_036561285.1 Candidatus Limnocylindrales bacterium
TTCCGACCGACTGATCGAGCGCGCGCGGCCCGCCCGGGACCATCTCCGCGAGGTAGGCGTCCGCGGACCCGTACGCCTCGGCGAGCGCCAGCCAGCCCCGGGCGTTTCCGACCGTCGCATCGATCTTCGCCCGGTTGCGGACGATCGAGGCATCGGCCATCAGCCGTTCGACGTCCGCCCGGTCGAAGGCCGCGACCACCGCGGGATCGAACCCCCGGAAGGCCGCCCGGAAACCCTCGCGCTTGCGCAGGATCGTCGACCACGAGAGGCCCGCCTGGAACGACTCGAGCGCGAGCCGCTCGAACAGCTCGACGTCGTCGTGGCACGGCGTGCCCCACTCCTCGTCGTGGTAGCGGACCATCAGCGGGTCGGGCTTCGGCCCGGAGGCACCCGCCCAGGCGCAGCGCGGAAGCGTGGGATCGAAGGCGTCGTCCGTCATCGGCCGACGATAGCGGGCGGATGTGACGGGTGCTGGCGCCACCGGCCCCGGGTCAGGGGATCGGGCTGGTCGCGACGAGGGTGCCCCGCATCTGCGGATCGGCGGCCGGCTTGCCGGCGTTGAAGGCGCTGACGAACACCGCGCCGGACACCGTCTTCGTCCCGAGGCTGCCCGACAGCACGACCCGGATCAGGCGGCCGGACACCCCACGCTGCGACAGGTCCAGGGCGCTCATCGTCCCGACGTTCGTCCGGCTGTCCCTGGCGAAGATCGCGGACAGCGCCGCCATCGTGTAGCCGGCGGTCTTCCAGGTCGCGTACGGCGAGCTCGCGTCCCAGGACGTCCCGTCCGGCGCCCGGTCGCTCGACCCCCGCAGGTACGAGACCTTGCCGGCGACGATCGCCCCGGTCGAGCTGACGAAGACGTTCTCGTTGTTCTCGGTCCATCCGCCGTCGCTCGAGTGGTAGAGCGTGTTCGCGACGCTCGTGCCGCTCAGGACCACCGTGCCGCTCGTCGCCGTGACCGCGGCGTTCGTGGCCGTCGTCTCCGCCTTGAGGCCGCGATAGACCTGCGAGCGGGTGTCGTCGTAGAGGTCGTACGTGCCGGTCGTCGGGTGGATCCGGTGGAGCGCATACGAGCGAGCGGCGATCGCCTGTGCCTTCAGCGCCTCGGCCGGCCAGCTCGACGGCATCTCGGCCGGGACCACGCCGCGGAGGTAGTCGTCGACGGCGACATGGTCGATGACCATCGCCGTGGTCGTGAGACGGACCCGCAGGTAGCCGCGATAGACGTTCGACGTCGTCGCCTTCGACGTCAGCTCGAGCGTCGTGGTGGTCGTCGCCGGACGGACGATCGCCGCGGTCTTCACGGCGGCCGTCTTCAGCGTCGACCCGGTCGAGGACAGGACCTTGAGCGTCCACGACGAGCCGTCCGGCACGGCCGGGACGAACGCGGCGCGAGCGTTGGCCGGCCAGGTGCCGGTGACCCCGTCGATCGTCCACGTCCCACCGCGGCCGGTGATCGTCGCCGGCTTCGCCGCGGTCGCGACGTAGCCGGTCAGGACCAGCACGCGGACGATCGTCGACGGGCTCTTCTGGCCGAGCGTGGTCCCGGCATAGTAGTGGGCGAGGATCATCCGCGTGCTGGTC
>DATBPR010000282.1:0-1916 GCA_036561285.1 Candidatus Limnocylindrales bacterium
CGACGCTCGTGCTGCGTCTCGCGGCAGAAGCCCAGAACGCGGGATCCATCGTCGCCTGGCTCGACATGTCGCGCAGCTTCGACCCGGTCGAGGCCGTCGCCCGCGGCGTCCGCCTCGAATGGCTGGTCGTCATCACGCCCGAAACCCTCGACGAGGGCCTCGCCATCGGGGGCGCGCTGCTGGCCGGGCGCTCGGTCGACCTGCTCGTCCTGGACCTGCCGGGTGGGCGGCTGGCCGCCACGGACCGCCCGGCCCGGATCGCCGACCGGCTCGGCCGGCTGGCTTCGCTCGCCCGGCGCGCGGAGACGCTCTTCGTCGTGCTCGAACCACCGGGCGACGCGGGCGGGCTGGCGACCGCCGTGGCCGAGGCGACCAGCCTTCGTCTCGAGCTCGCGCGGCGGTCGTGGATCCGGCTCGGGCGCGACATCGTCGGCCAGCGGACGGAGGCGCTGGTCGCCCGCAATCGATACGGCCCGCCGGGGCGGCGGGCGACCCTCCGGATCCTGTACGCCGACGGCGGCGAGCGCGACGCCTGCCTCGCCCGCGACGACCTCCTCCGCGACCAGATCCTCGAACAGGCCCCCGATCCAGCCCCCGCGATCGACGAATGGACCATCGACCATGCGACTCCTCCACCTCTATCGGCCGCACCTCCCCCTCGCGCTCGCCCGGGCACGCGCCTCCGAACCCTTCCCGACCGGCCCGCTCGTCCTGGGCGGCCGGCCGTGGGATCCGGGGCCGGTCATCGACGCGGACCCGGAGGCCCGGGCGCTGGGCGTCCGGCGGGGGATGCCACTCGGGAGCGCCCACCGACTCGTCCCTGAGGCGACCTTCATCGATCCGGACCCCGACGCGGACCGGGCGACCGTCGAGGCCGCCTTCGAGGCGCTCGCGGCGTTCAGCCCGGGGATCGCCGGGAGCGCCGACCCGCTCGACCCCGCGTTCGGGCTGTTCGAGGTCCAGGTCGATGGCCTCGAGGCGCTGTGGGGGCCGGAGCCGGTCCTCGTCGGGCGGTTGGTCGAAACGCTGGGCTGGGACGAGATCCGGGCCGGCATCGCCGGGACGCGGTTCGCCGCGACCGTCGCCGCGGTCCTCGCCCGTCCCGGGGCGCCCATCCTCGTGCCGCCCGGGGGGGAGGCCGATTTCCTCGCCCCGCACCCGTCCGGCCTTCTCACCCAGGACGCGGACGTCCGCGCCCGGCTCACCCGGTTCGGCCTGCGCCGGATCGGCCCCGTCGCAGAGCTCGACCGGTCCGCGCTGGTCGCCCGCTTCGGCGAGGAAGGCGCCCGGATCCACGCCCGGGCCCGCGGCGAGGAGCTCGAGACGTTCCGGCCGCGGCGCGCCCCCGAACGCCTTCGGCTCGCGCTGCCCATCGAACCCGCGGTCGAGGACCTCGAGCCGCTCCGCTTCGTCCTCCACCGGCTCGCTGGCGCCCTGACCGGCCAGCTCGTCGCGCGCGGTCTGGCGGCGTCGCGGGCACGGCTGCACCTCGAGCTCGACCTGGCATTCGCGCTGGCCGGGACCCCGGCCGAGCTGGACGTCGAGCAGCGCTTCCCCGAGCCGACCGCCGATGCCGAGGCGATCGAGCGCCTGCTGTTCGCCCGGCTCGAGCGGACCCCGCCGCCGGCCGCGGTCGCGCGTCTCGGGCTGGAGCTCGACGGGACGGCCCCGGCGGCCGGTCAGCAGCTCCCGCTGTTCACGCCACAGGCCGCCCGCGGAGCCCGGCTGGAGTGGCAGCTCGCCAGCCTTGCCCTGAGGTTCGGGGAGGATCGTGTCCGGCGGGTGGCCATCACCGATCCGAACGCACCGCTGCCCGAGACGCGCTGGGCGTGGCGGCCGGTCATGTCGAGCGACGGAAGCGTGCCGTCGTGACCCGTCTCCTGCGCGGCCACCCGGTGATCGAGGCCGAGCTCGAC
>DATBPR010000283.1:0-1699 GCA_036561285.1 Candidatus Limnocylindrales bacterium
ACCTCGTCGAGGATCTCGTGGTTCAGGTCGGTGACCCGCCGAGCGGCCCCGTCGGTTCCGTCGCGGACCCAGAGGTCGCTCAGCTCGGTGGCCGAGGCGCGGAGCCATGCCGTCCGGGTCCGGCCGCCGCCGAGCGTGACCTGGTCGAACGACACGACGTACTGGTGGCCGGTGGTGAGGCGCTCGACCCGACCATCGGCCGTCGCGACCCGGAAGAGCTCCATGGCCCCATCGGCCGGGGCGGTGAACGTCAGCCACGCGCCGTCGTCCGAGGCGACGAGACGGACGGGCTCGCCGGGGACGATGTCGCTGTTGAGCGCCGAGCCGGGCATCAGGTCGTGCGGACCCGTGAGGTTCCGCCCGCCGCCCTTCGTCCCCGCATCCGAGCCATCGGCCGCGATCAGCCAGACGTCGCTCCGGTAGAAGTTCCCGGGCAGGTAGCCGCCGATCGCCGCCACCGCCGTGCCGTCCGGCAGCCAGACCGGGCTGCCGAGGATCGCCGCGTCGCCGGTCAGCCGCGTCCGCGTGCCGCCGTCCACGTCGAGCACCACGAGATGCGCCCGCGATTCGAGGTCATGGTCCCGGCGGAGGTTGGTGGCATACACGATCCGGCGACCGTCCGGCGCCCAGGCCGCGTCCCCGACCCCGGCCGGCTCGGTCGTCAGCTTCCGCGCGTCCCCGGTCTCGGCGTCGACCAGCCAGAGCTGCTCGACGGCGTGGTAGACGAAGCCGCGGCCGTTGAAGAGGTAGCCGAGCCGGTCGACGAAGTGGTAGTCGGACTCCGGGGCCTCGCCGGGCTTCGGCGGCGCCGTCTTGCCCCGGATCCGGTGGTCCTCGGCCCGGTTCGGGCCATGGGACGAGCTCGCCACGAGGAGGCGCCGCCCGTCGGGCGACCATTCGAAGCGGTCCACCCCGCGAGGGAGGTCGGTCAGCCGGCGCGCCTCGCCGCCGTCGAGCGGCAGGAGGTGGATCTGCTGTCCGTCCTCGCGGCTCTTGGCGTCGCCGGCGTCGGGCTCCTCCTCGACGAGATGGCGCCGGTCCGACAGGAACGCGAGCGTCTGGCCGTCGGGCGAGAAGCGGGCCGCCCGGTCGTGCTTCGCGCCGAGCGTGAGCCGGTGGGCGGGCGCGTCGCCATCCAGGTCCACCGTCCAGAGGGCCCGACGGTAGCCGTCCTTCGTGGGTGCGACCGTCTGGACCGTGAACACGGCCCGCCGGCCGTCCGGGGACAGTCGTGGCTCCGTCGCGATGCGGAAGCGGTACAGGTCCTCGGGCTGGAACGAGCGGCGGGCGGGTCGATGGCTCGACGTGGTCACGGGCGAGCGGCCTCCGATCGTGGCCCGACGCGGCCGGGCTGGTGCTGCGGCGCCGGCACGGAATGGGTGCGACGACGAGGCTGGCCGGGCGACGGCCGCGTGGAGTCTAGCGCTACCATCGGCCGACGATGCGCGACCAGCTCCTGCTGCCGCTCGAGCCCGACGTCCAACCGCTGCCGAACCTGCCGGACGGCCTGCGGCCGATGCTTCCCCGCCCGTTGGCGGAGCCCTTCGATTCGGCGGATCACGTGTTCGAGCCGGCCTGGGGCGGGCGGCGCGCCTTCGCGTTCATCGGCCCCGCCGAGCGGCCCGGGGCGGGCGACGTCCGGATCGTCGACGCGGACGGGCACGACGTGGCGCCGGCGCTTCCGGAGCTGGCGGGGATG
>DATBPR010000284.1:0-4451 GCA_036561285.1 Candidatus Limnocylindrales bacterium
CGACTCGGACCAATGGCGCGGGCATGCGTTCATCACACCGGCCCGCCTCCCGTTCAGGGGCGAGCGTCGGTCAGGTACAGCAGGACCGCCGTGACGCGCCGGCTGACGACGTCGTCGTCCTCCAGGCCGAGCTTCTGGAAGATCGCGCCCACGTGCTTTTCCACGGCGCGCTTGGTCAGGACCAGTGATTCCGCGATCGCGGCGTTGCTCTTGCCCTCGGCCATCTCGGCGAGGACCTCCCGCTCGCGCGGCGTCAGCTCGTCAAGCGGCGAGTCCCGTCGCCGGCGATCCGCAACGATGAGGTCCTGGATGAGGCTCGGGTCGATCGTGGTGCCGCCCTGGGCGACGACCTCGATCGCGGCGAGGAGCTCGCTCCGGTCGTGGACCCGCTCCTTGAGCAGGTAGCCACGACCCTCGGCGCCGTCCTCGAGCAGAGCCAGGGCGTAGGCGGTCCCCGCGTACTGGCTGAGCACGATCACGCCGACCTCGGGGTGGGTCTCCCGCAGGCGGCGGGCGATCCGGATGCCCTCTTCGTCGCCGGACGGCGGCATCCGGATGTCGGTGATGACGACGTCGGGTGGATCGGCCTCGACCGCGGCGAGGAGGGAGTCTCCGTCGCCGAAGGAGTCGACCAGGTCGATCGCGTCGATCGCGCCGACGACCTCGTGCAGCGCCTCGCGGATCAGGTAGGAGTCGTCGGCGAGGAGGACGCGCAGGGGCTGCGATGGATCGTGGCGGTGGCTCGACCGGTCGGAAACGGTCCGGGCCCGGGCGATGAGCGTCCCGATGGACGCGTTCGGGGCGTGGGCGCGATCAGCGAGCAAGTGGGGTCCTCCCGCGCCGGTCCCGTCCGCTCCCGAATCCCCCTCGGATCCCCACAAGCAGGCGACCAGCGCCGTTCGACCGTACCGCACCTGCGCAAGAACGACAAGGGCCGTCGCTCCGGGCGGAGCGACGGCCCGTGATCCGGTTCCGGTCGCGGTCAGCTCCCGAGGAGCTTCGCCTTCGCGGCGGCGAACTCGGCGTCGTTCAGGACGCCGGCGTCCTTCAGCCCCTGGAGCTGGGTGAGCTGCGCAAGGAGGTCGGACCCGCCGCCGGCCGGGGCGGCTGCCGGGGCCGCTGGAGCGATCGCCGCCTGGGCCTGCTGCGTCTGCATCGCATCCAGTTGCGCCTGCATCTGCTGGACCTGGCTCGCGTCCGCCTGCGCCTGGTACTGCGCCTCGACCTCGGCCTGCTTCTCCGCCTGCTTGCCCTGCTGGTGGTTGACCACGGCGCCACTCACGGCGGTCGCCGTCCCGGCGATCACCGCCGTGCGGGCCATCACGCCGACGAGGCCCGGGCCACGTCGCATTCCACGTCGCATCATGGGAAGGTTCTCCTACGTTCCAGCTCTTGAGGCTGACTACTGGGTGACGAGCTCGTCGTCGCGAGCGCGCTCGAGCTCCTCGATCACGGCTCGCGGGATCCGCTCCTGGAGCACGACCTGCCCGCCCGCCTCGGTCACGGCCTGGCGGAACTTGCCGGCCCAGACGTTCTCGAAGAGGAGGACCGCCCCCGCGGTCTTCGGCTCCCAGGCGTCGGTGAGCGACAGGATGTCGTCGTGGTTGAGGAGGCCGCTGATCTCGTCGACGATCGGGTCGAGGTGACCGGTGTTCTCGTCCTCGAGCTCGTGGAGCTCGAAGACGCGGACCTTGCCGTCCTCGCCCTTCCGGGCGAAGAGGGCATCGATGATCCGGATCGCTCCCGCGTCGGCGAGGGCCTGGATCTGCGCGGCGGGGACGCCGGTGAAATGGTCCCCGTAATACTTCAGAACGAGCAGTTCGACCGGTCCGAGCGGCATGTGCCGACCTCCAGGTGACAGGGTCCGCGAGGTTGGTGGATCACGGACAAGAGGACGGTCGCCGGGCGAGGCCGGGCCGCCGGCGCCCATCATCCACCCGACCACGGTTCCGCTGCAATCGTGCGGGCCCGCCCGGCGGCGCCGGGTGTCACCACCGAGCGTGGATCCGCGCCACCTCAGGCGCTGGGGGCCGCTCCGCCGTCGTCGGCGGATTCCGCCGCCGGGGCTTCCGGGGTCGCCGGCGGAGGCTCGGCGGGAGCCGGCGCGAGGGCCTCCGCGGGGACGGCCGGCTCGGGCGCCGGAGCCGGTGCCCCAGCTGGGTCAGGCGCCGGCGCCGCGTCGACCGCCGCCGCGGCCGGGACGGCAACCTGGGCCGGTGCCAGCTCCTCGGACGCGATCGCTCGCCGGGCCCGCCGCTCGAACCACGCCATCGCGATCGACATGACGCCGCCGACGATGGCGAAGAGCCCGAGGACGAACGGCAGGGTCGCGGCGCCGATGAGCGGGTTCGCCACGAGGACCAGGCCGAGGAGCGCGCCGACGAGGCCAAGGATCACCCCGCTCCAGCGACGGACGCCCCAGGACTGGATCATGACCAGGATGCCGTTCACGATCCCGAAGATCCCGATCACGATGACGAGCGTCGTCGGGACGAGGATCGAGCTCCACAGCGGATGGGCGACGATCGCCATCCCCGCGAGGATCCCGATCACCCCGGCGAAGACCTTCCAGAGCCAGCCGGACCGATCGGAGATCAGGCCGATCAGGCCGAGGATCCCCGTGATGAGCCAGTAGAGGCCGGTCAGCTGGACCAGGACGACGATCGTCGCGCCCGGCGCCGACAGGCAGAGCGCGCCGAGCACGAGGAGGGCGATGCCCTGGACGAGGCCGAGCCACCAGGGCAGCTCGTCGTACGCGGCCGTGGCCGGAACGCTGGCGCTGGTCATCGGTTGGACTCTCCCGTCTGTCGTGCGACGCCCGGACGTGAACCGCCGGCGCATCCGCCCCCCGGCCGATTGGACAACGCCGTGTCAAGACCCGCCGATCACGAGGCGATTGCAACCCCCTCCCCGCGCGGCAGGCAGCCGCGTCTGCAAGGCGGCCCGGGCGACGATCGAGGCAGACCGGCTTCGGCCGGCAAGGAGGACCCCATGCTCCAGACCAGAGCCGCCTTCTCGACGTTTGCCGTTCCCGACCTCGACGCGGCACGCCGCTTCTACGGCCAGACGCTCGGCCTCCAGGTTCGCGACCAGCCGGAGATGGGCGTGATGGAGATCCGGGTCGGCGACAGCCAGCCCGTGACCGTCTACCCGAAGCCGGACTTCCGGCCGGCGACGTTCACGGTCCTGAACTTCCTCGTCGACGACATCGACCGCGCCGTCTCCGACCTGAATGCCAACGGCGTCCAGATGCAGCGCTACGACGATCTGCCGGACATGAAGCCCGACGCCAAGGGGATCGTCCGCGACCCGAAGGGCCCGGCGATCGCCTGGTTCACGGACCCCGCCGGCAACATCCTGTCAGTGATGGAGGCTCCGGCCGGACAGCGCCGGAACTAGCGGACGGCTGGCCGCGGGCCAGCCCCGGCCCGACGACCGATCGGCCATCCTGCCGGTCGGTCGTTGATTCGTCCGCTGATCGGGGCACGGTCGCCGGGCGTGCTCACCCCGACCGACGTGGGGTCGGCCGGATTGCGAACGGTGCGCGCCGACGGAACGCTTCGCGACACCCAGCCACCGCACGTCGAGGCCCGCCATGTGTTGCCTGCTCGCTGCCCTCATGGTCATCGGCGCCCGCGGGGTGCTGTTCCTCGTCTGGCTCTTCCAGCCGGTCCGGTTCAACGCCGCCTTCGACGGCTTCAGCTTCCTCGTGCCGTTGCTGGGTTTCCTCTTCCTGCCGTGGACGACGCTGATGTACGTTCTCGTCGCACCCGGCGGCGTCGACACCGTCGACGCCATCGGGCTTGTGCTGGCGCTGGTGCTCGACATCGGTTCGTACGCGGCCGGCGGCGTGTCCGGTCGCAACCGGTACGCGCAGACCTCGTACTGATCCGTCGACTCCACCGCGCCGGGACCGGTCGACCGACAGGCTTCGCGGAGCGCGCGCCCGACGGGCGAACGGCCGCCAGGTCGGACGAGCGAACGAGGAATGCAGAGCCGCGTGGCGACGAGACGCCCGGACCCCGGGCC
This sequence comes from Candidatus Limnocylindrales bacterium, assembly GCA_036561285.1. Taxonomy (GTDB): domain Bacteria; phylum Chloroflexota; class Limnocylindria; order Limnocylindrales; family CSP1-4; genus CF-46. Next base: position 4,030 of record DATBPR010000284.1, read on the forward strand.
GAGGATTCCGTCCGGACGCGCCGGGCCGATCATCCAGGCGACGAAGCTGCAGCCACCGCGCTGGCGGGCCAGCTCGGTCCGGCGACCGCGCCTCACCGGTCTCCTCCGGGCGAGCCGCCCCGCCCTCACGCTGATCGTCGCGCCGCCCGGGTTCGGCAAGACGTCCCTGCTCGCGGACTGGGCGGGCATCGACGGGCGGCCGTTCGCGTGGGTCACGGTCGAGCCGGAGGACAACGACCAGGCCGTGCTGTGGTCGTCGATCGGTGCCGCGCTCGGCACCGCGCTCGGCGGGGACGGCGAGGTCGCCGACCGGCTCGCCGCTTCCGCCCGTGACCCGGACCCGGCGGCGGCGGTCGCCCGGATCCTCGAATCCCTGCCCGACGAGGTCGTCCTCGTCCTCGACGATGCCTTCCGTCTCCGCA
>DATBPR010000285.1:0-3997 GCA_036561285.1 Candidatus Limnocylindrales bacterium
TCTCGTCCTGGCCGGCGGCCAGCAGCTGATCCTGACCTGCACCGCGCCGGACCAGATCGCGAAGATCGCCGACGAGTGCGACGGGATCGCGAAGAGCGTCGAGTTCCTCAAGTAGCCCGCTGACCCGCATCCCGGCGGCACTCCCTCGCCCGTTCGCGGGATCGGCGCCTTGCGCCGGCGTCGCGGGCCGTATCCTCGGCCGATGACGAGCTTCGATCCGCGCGAGCCCCTCGTCCCCGCGCCCGATCCATGGGACGAGCTGCCTGGCCCCTCGACCCGGTCCGGGCCGCCGTACCACCTGACCGAGATGATCCTCGCGGAGCCGTACGTGGCCGAGCGCCTCCTCGACCGGCTGGACGATCCGTCCGGCCCGGCAGGCCGGCTGGCGGGCGCCATCGGCCAGGCCGCGACCAGCGGCGCGCCGATCGTCGTCACCGGCTGCGGGACGAGCGAGCACGCGGCCCAGGCCGTGGTCGAGATCCTCCGGGACGCGCTCCGCGAGGCCGGTCTGCCGGTCGGCCCCGCGTCCGTGTCGTCCGCACAGGCGTTCGAGCTCGCTCTCGACCCACCGACGGGCGGGCTCGTGATCGGCATCTCGCACGAAGGGGGCTCGGCCGCGACGATCGGGGCGATGGAGGCGGCGGCGGCCCGCGGCGCGCGCGTCGGCGTGATCACGGGCAGCGCCGGATCGCCGGCCGGCCGGGCCGCCGCGCCGGAGCTCGTGGTCGAGACGGTCGAGATGGACCAGAGCTGGTGCCACACGATCGGCTACCTGTCGCCCTTGCTCGCCGGCGCCGCGATCGGCGCGGAGCTGACCGGCATCGACGTCGACCCGGTCGACGTTCGCGACCTGCTCGCGGACGGGTCCGCCGACGAGGCGGGCGCGGAGGCGATCGCTCGCATCCTCGCCGGCTGCCGGACGATCCTGACGGTCGCCTCCGGGGCCGACCGGCCGGCCGCCCGCGAGCTCGCCCTGAAGATCGAGGAGGCGGCCTGGGTGCCGTCAGCGATGCGCGACCTCGAGACGTTCCTCCACGGGCATCTGCCCGCGACGGACGAGACCACCGGCCTCGTCCTGATCCTCGCCGACCCGGCCGGACGCGCGGCCCGGATCGAGCGCGCCCGGCAGGCCCTGGCGGCGGCGCGGGTCGTCGGGCTCCGGGCGGCCGCGATCGTCAGCCGCGACGTCGACGCGGCGCTCCCCGCGGAGCTGACGCCGGCCGGCCGCCTGGTCGTCGACGAGGCACCGGACCTGGCGCCGCCGCTCGCGGCATTGCTGGGAACGGCGACGCCCCTGCAGCTCCTGACGGAGCGGATTGCCCGGGTCCGCGGCACCAACCCGGACCTGATCCGGCGCGACGACCGGGTCTATCGCGCCGCGGCGGACGCCACCTCGAGCCAGCCGCCTCGGAGCTAGAAGAGCAGCTCCGCCATCAGGTCGATCATCTCGAGGTCGCGCGGCACGAAGTCCTGGAGCATCAGGCGCTCCGCGCCGGCCGCGGCGAACTCGTCGACCTTCGCCCGGGCGCGGTCGCGGGAGCCCATCACCCAGCGTCGCTCGCGGGTGCGGAACCAGGCCTCGCCGCCCTCTTCGTTGCCGAAGGCCCGGAGGAGATCGCCCTTTCGGCGATCCAGCTCGGCGTCGTCGCGCCCGATGAGGATCCCCGCCATCACGGAGCGGGCCAGCGTCTTCGGGTCGCGGCCGATCGCCTCGCAGGCGGCATCGAGCGCGGCGAACTTCTCGTGGGCTGTTGCGGGCGAGGACGACGAGAGGTTGAACTCGTCCGCGTAGCGGGCCGCGATCCGCATCGACCGCGGCGATCCCTCGCCACCGGCCAGCAGCCGCGGCCGCGATGCTCCGTTCGGACCCGTGGGGCGACCGGGACGGCTCACCGGCTTCGGGTGGAACAGCGCGTTCTTGATCGTGACCGTCTTGCCCTCGAAGGACCAGCCGTCGGGCTCGCCCCACAGGCCGTGGAGGACGGCGAAGTGCTCCTCGAGCATGTCCGCCCGCTCCCCGATCTCCGGGAACGGCAGGCCCAGCTGCTCGTGCTCGGCGTCGTTCCAGCCCGCGCCGAGGCCGAACTCGACCCGCCCGCCGCTCATCTCGTCGACCGTCGTCGCGACCTTCGCCAGGTTGCCGATCGGCCGGAAGGTCACCGGCGACACCAGCGTCCCGAGCCCGATCTTCGTCGTCTCGCGGGCCATCCCGGCGAGGACGGCCCAGGCGTCGGTCGTCGGGTTGCCGGCCGGTCCCGGGAAGCTCTGGTAGTGGTCGGACCGGAAGAACGACTCGAACCCCACGTCCTCCGCGCGTCGGACGATCGCGAGCTGCTCCTCCCAGGACAGCCCCTGCTGCGGCTCGATCATCAGCGCGAAGCGCATCCCGTCCCTCCCTGGATCCGTGGTCCTCGTCATGGGCTGAAAAATCGTCCTTGACGCGATCATTGACGAGGACTAGATTATTCACTCGATGCGAACGATCAACGAAACCCCGGCCGCTCCCGCGCCCAAGGGCGCCGAGCGGCGAACCGACGACGAGCTCATCGACGCGATCGTCGGCGATCTCCACGAGATGATCGGGAGTCTGCGCTGCGCCGGCACCGGCCGCATGGTCAAGGCCGGCATCAGCATGACCCACCTGCACATTCTCTGGGTTCTCGAGCACCACGGCGACCTCACGATGAGCCGCCTCGCGGAGCTGCTGGACGTATCCGTCAGCAACGCGACCGGGCTGATCGACCGGATGGAGGAACGTGGGCTCGTCGAGCGCTTCCGCGTCCCGACCGACCGCCGGATCGTCGTGGTCCGAGCATCGGCCGAAGGGGCCAGGATCCGCGACGAGATCGAGGCCCTGAAGCAGGACCGGATGCGGACGATCCTCGGGCGGCTCGATCCGTCGAGCCTCTCAAGGGTCCTGACCGCGATCTCGGACCTGCGTGGCGCGGTCGTCGCGGAGATCGGGACCGACCACCTGGCGGAGCACCTGCACCCGAACTGACCGCCAACCCAGGGGGGCCCGGCGCGACGACCCACGATTCCGCGCGGCCACGCGCCGCGCTCAACCCCCGCGACCCGATGGAGGAAGGAGCCTCGATGGAAGCATTCCCTGTAGAGGGTGAGTACACCCCCAGCCTCGAAGACGATCCCGCGCTCGGCCTGCCGATCCGTGCGAAGCTCGAGATCCTCTTCGCCGTCATGCTCGGCCTGTTCCTGGGCGCCCTCGACCAGACGATCGTCGGTCCGGCGCTGCCCACGGTCGTCACCCAGCTCAACGGGAACGACCTCTACAACTGGGTCGTCATCAGCTACTTGCTGACCAGCACGATCAGCGTCCCGTTCTGGGGCAAGCTGTCCGATGTCTACGGCCGCAAGCCGCTGTTCATCATCGGCATCGTCATCTTCCTGATCGGCTCGGCGCTGTCCGGCCTGTCGCAGACCATGGAGCAGCTGATCCTGTTCCGCGGCATCCAGGGCATCGGCGCCGGCGCGCTGTTCCCGATCGCGCTCGCGATCATCGGCGACCTGTTCAGCCCGGCCGAGCGCGGCAAGTACCAGGGCCTCTTCGGTGCCGTCTTCGGCGTCGCGTTCGTGGCCGGTCCGCTCATCGGCGGGTGGCTGACCGAGAACGCCAGCTGGCACTGGATCTTCTACGTCAACATCCCGATCGGGATCATCTCGCTCTACTTCATCGCCCGGCTGCTGCCGACGGTGAAGAAGCCGCACGCCACGCGCAACTTCGACATCCTCGGCGGCGTGCTCTTCACGATCGCGACGGCTTCGCTCCTGATCGGCCTGACCTACAAGGGTCTGGCGAACCCGGCCACGAAGTCGCTCTACGCGTGGACGGACTGGCAGGTCGGCGGACTGATCCTCGTCGGGCTCATCGGCTACCTGATCTTCATCTGGGCTGAGAGTCGGGCGAAGGAGCCGATCGTCCCGCTCAACCTGTTCCGCAACCGGACCTACGCGTCGTCGATGATCGCGACCTTCTTCG
>DATBPR010000286.1:0-5010 GCA_036561285.1 Candidatus Limnocylindrales bacterium
ATGTAGTGGACGTTGACCCCGATCCCCTCGGCCCGGAGCGCCTGGAAGATCGTCCCGCGGTCGACCCGCAGCCGGTCGAGGCGGAGCTGGACGAACGCGAAGTGCCAGGCCGGATCCGCCCGGGGATCGACGACCGGGACATCGAGCAGCTCGTGGCCGGCGAGCCGGTCCAGGTACTGGGCCGCGAGCTTCCGCCGCCGGGCGAGGAACGCCGGCACGCGCTCCAGCTGGCTCGAGCCGAGCGCCGCGCCGATGTCGGTGAGCCGGTAGTTGTAGCCGAGCTCGACCATGTCGTAGGTCCAGTCGCGGCGCGCCGCCAGCTCCGTCGCGATGCCGTGGTTCCGGAACCGCCGCAGCCGCTCGGCGAGATCGTCGCGATCGGTCAGGACCGCGCCCCCTTCACCGGTCGTCAGGATCTTCGCCGGATGGAGGCTCAGCACCGTCAGGTCGGCCAGCGTCCCGACCGGCCGGCCGTCGAACGTCGCGCCGAGCGAATGGGAGGCGTCGGCGATGATCGCCAGGCGTCCGCCGGGGGCCGTCTCGGCGATCGCCCGGAGCGCGTCGTAGTCGGCCGGCTGCCCGGCGTAGTCGACCGGGAGCAGCGCCTTCGTCCGGGCCGTGAGCGCCGCCGCGACCCGCTCCGGCTCGATCAGGAGGGTCCCGGGATCGATGTCCGCGAAGCGGGGCTCGGCGCCCGCGTACAGGACGCAGTTCGCCGTCGCGGCGAACGTCATCGGGGTCGTCACGGCCTCGTCGCCGGGCCTGAGGCCGGCCGCCACCGCCGCGCCGTGGAGCGCCGCCGTGCCCGAGCTGAACGCGATCGCGTGGCGGACGCCGGCGAAGGCCGCGAGCACCTCCTCGAAGGCCGGGACGCGGGGCCCGGTCGTGAGCCAGTCCGACCGGAGGGCGGCCGCGACTGCGGCGACATCCTCGTCGGAGATCGACTGCCGGGCGTACGGCAGCATCGTCGAGCGGACCGGATCGCCGCCGTCGATCGCCAGGCGGGCGCTCGTCCGGGTCGTCATCGCGGCGACGGACCTGCGGTCACCGGACCGCGACCCCTGCCTCCATCCGCCCGGCCATCCAGGTCCGGACCTGGGCGAGGCCCTCCTCCAGCGACACCGCCGGCACCCAGCCGAGCACCCGCGCGGCCTCGCGCGCATCGCAGCGCAGGACCGCGATCTCGCTCTGCGGGTGGATGTGCTCGACGTGGACGATCCGCGACGGATCCGGCTCGACGAGCGCCGCGAGCCGGTTGACGTCGACGTCCGCGCCCGTGCCTGCGTTCAGGATCCGGCCGGTCGCGGCGTCGCTCAGCAGCGCGTCGGCGACGAACCGGGCGCAATCGGATGCGTAGAGGAGGTCGCGCGTCTGCGTCCCGTCGCCGTAGATCCGGAGCGGCTCGCCGCGGAGGGCGAGCCGGGTAAAGATCGCGACGACGCCGCCCTCGCCGACGGACCGCTGGAACGGGCCGTACGTGTTGAATGGCCGGACGACCGTCGTCGGCAGCCCGTAGGCGTGGAAGTACGACAGGGTCAGCGCCTCGCCGCTCAGCTTCGACGCGGCGTAGGGCGACGCCGGCTTCGTCGCGTCGCCCTCGGAGATCCCCTCGCGGGTCGTCGCCCGGTCGTAGACCATGCACGTGCTCATGAAGAGGAACCGGGCGCGCGCCGCGCGGGCCGCCTCGAGGAGCCGGAACGTCCCGACGACGTCGTTCTCGAACGTCGTGTCCGGATCGTCGATCGAGTCCTGGACCGAGATCGAGGCCGCGAGATGGGCGACGGCGTCGATCGATGCGGTCCAGCGCCGGCACGCCGCCTCGTCGCGGACGTCGCCCTGCTCGAAGGGGCGGAGGTGTGGATGGTCCGCGAACTCGGCGAGGTTCCCGACGTCGCCCGCGACGAGGCTGTCGATCGGCAGGACGTCGTGTCCGCGCGCCAGCAGCTCGCCGACGACCCAGCGGCCGATGAACCCGGCTGCCCCGGTGACGAGGACCCTCACCCGCGCGCTGCCTCTGCCAGCTCGGCCTCGTCGCGGCCGTAGGTCTCGCGGACGAGCCGGACGACCTCGTCGTACTCCAGCGCCGCGACCCCGTCGGACCGGTACGCTCCGACCGGCGCGCGGTCCGCCGCGCGGTAGCCTTCGGCGACCTCTGCGGGCACCTCGATCGACGGCAGAACGGCGTACATGTCGCCGACATCGGCCGCCCGGGATGACTCGTCCTCCGTCATCAGCTCCTCGTAGGGCTTCTCGCCGGGCCGCGGGTCGATCGTCCGGGTCGCGATCACGGACGGATCGCGGCCGGTCGTCGGCGCGACGACCTCGATGGCCGCGCGGACCAGGTCCTCCAGGCGCGCCGCCGGCATCTTGAAGACGAAGACCTCGCCACCGAGGGCGATCTCCGCCGCCCGGATGGCAAGCTCCACGGCGCGGTCGGTCGACATCACGAAGCGGGTCATGGCCGGGTCCGTGACGGTGACCGGCCCGCCGGCCGCGATCTGGCGGAAGAACAGCTCGAGCGCCGACCCCCGCGATCCCAGGACGTTGCCGAACCGGACGCTCGCGAACCGCGTCGGTCGCGACCCGCGGTAGTTCGTCGCCGCGCTGACGAGCTTCTCGGCGAGGAGCTTCGAGGCGCCCATCACGGAGGTGGGGTTGGCGGCCTTGTCGGACGAGGTGAGGATCATCGTCCCGACGCCGGTCGCGAGGCAGGCATCGATCACGTTCTGCGTCCCGACGACGTTCGTCTGGGTCGCCTCGAACGGGTTGTACTCGCCGGATTCGACATGCTTCAGAGCGGCGCAGTGGAAGACGACGTCGATCCCGTCCATCGCCCGGTTGAGCCGGTCGCGATCGCGGATGTCTCCGACGAGGAAGCGGACGTTGCGCCGGTCGTGCAGCCGCTGGCGCTGGTAGAACTGCTTGGTCTCGTCGCGGCCGAGGACCCGGACGACCGCCGGGTCGCGCTCCAGGAGGCGATCGACGAGCCGGGCGCCGATCGTGCCGGATCCGCCCGTGACGAGGATGCGCGAGCCGCGGAACGAGGCGCTGGCGGTGATCGGCGGGTCCTCCGTGTGGCCGGACGCGGAGCCCTCGCCCGGGCGGGCGCGCCGGACCATGCCGTGCCCGCAGGTCTCAGGGGATCGTCAGGGACATAGAGTACGATACCGCCCCGTCGGGCGGCCTCGCGGCCCTCATCCCTTCTTGTTCAGGATCCTCAGCCCCCCATGACCTTCCGAGTCAAGCCCGTCGACCGGGCCCGGAGCGATCGCGACCCGAACCGGCGGACGCTCTACATGAACATCGGCTTCGGCGTGGCCGTCGTCGTGGCCGTCCTCATCCTCGTCGCGGTCGGCGTGACGACGTGGTACAGCGCCCATCTCGCGCCCGCCGCGTCCGTCGCCGGCCAGACGATCACGAAGGACCAGTTCAACGACCGGGCGGCGGTCGAACAGTTCCGGCTGCAGCAGGATGCGAACCGGATCAACGCCGACGTCGCCGCGGGCCGGCTCACCAACTCGGCGGCCCAGGCCCGGCTCAGCGCGATCAACACCGCCCTCGATCCGACCACGTTCGTCTCGACCGTCCTCGAGAAGCTGATCGACGGCTCCATCCAGGCCAAGCTGGCGACGGACGAGGGGATCACGATCACCGACCAGCAGATCGACCAGCGGATCACCGACGACAAGACCCGCAAGGAAGAGCGCCACATCTGGCTGCTCGCCGTCGAGCCGACGGTGGTCACGGGCGCGGCCGTTCCGACCGACGCCGCGAAGGCCGACGCGAAGAAGAAGGCGGACGACGCGCTTGCCCAGATCAAGGCCGGCAAGTCCTTCGAGGACGTCGTCAAGAGCGTCTCGACCGACCCGTCGAAGTCGGCCGGTGGCGACCTCGGCTGGATCGACAACACCGCGACCGAGGATCCGGCCTGGCAGGCGGCCCTGTTCCAGCTCGACGCCAACGGCGTGACCGACGTCATCCAGGGCGCCGACGGCATCTACCGGATCGGCCGTGTCAGCGAGATCGTGCCGGCCGAGGTCGATCCGGCCTGGGACCAGAAGCTGGCCGCCGCGAAGATCAGCCCGACGGCCTACCGCGACGCGATCCTGGCGGAGGCGGTCCGCGCGGCCCTCGGGGACAAGGTCGTCGCGGACGCGAGCAAGAGCGGCCCGCAGCGGGACGTCTCCGAGCTCTACATCCCGGAATCCCAGACGACCGGCCAGAAGGCGATCAAGGTCCGCCACATCCTCTTCTCCCCGAAGGGGGATCCGCAGAACGCCTCCACGGTCCCGGACAGCGACCCGAGCTGGACCCAGGCCCAGCTCGCCGCCCAGGCCGCGTATGACCAAATCGTCAAGGACCCCTCCAAGTTCGACGCGATCGCCCGTGCCCAGAGCAGCGAGACGTCGGCGCAGGGCGTCGACGGGACCGGCGGCAAGCTCCCGTACTTCGACGAGAACAGCGAGGCGAGCGGCCTCGATCCGGACTTCGCCAAGGCGATCCTCGCCGACGGGCTCCAGCCCGGACAGATCCTGAAGCCGTTCAAGAGCGCTTTCGGCTGGCATGTCGTCCAGGTGATGTACCGGCCGCCGACCAGCGACGAGATGGCCAAGCTCAAGGGGATGGCCCAGGGCGGGACGCCGTTCGCGGACCTCGTCCGCGACTTCTCGGAGGGCCCGAAGTCCGGCTCCGGCGGCGACATCGGCCTGGTCGGGAGGGGCCAGCTCGACGACCGACTGACGCAGGCGATCTTCGCCGCCCCGGTGAACGGCGTCAGCGACGTGGTCAACATCCCGGGTGACGGGCTGTACCTGTTCAAGGTGAACTCGGAGAAGACCGCCGAGCCCGACAAGGACCAGCTCGCCGCGATCAAGGCCAACGCCTTCAACAACTGGTACGCCCAGAAGAAGGACGGGGTGCAGATCACGCGCGACCTCCTGCCGCCGGCCGCCAGCCTCGCGAGCTAGGCGACCGGATCGCGGTGCTGGACGCCCTCGTCGCCGAGGCCAG
>DATBPR010000287.1:0-2168 GCA_036561285.1 Candidatus Limnocylindrales bacterium
AGGTAGGCGGTGATGATCGATTCCTTGCCCGCCACGCCGGGATAGGCCGCCGTGACCCGGGCCGACTGGATCAGCTCCTTGGCCTTGCGGACGTAGCGGTCCGCCCCGGCGGCGACCACGTCCGGGGGGAGCAGGCGAGCCCGGACGAGCTGCTGGGTGATCGTGGAGGCGCCGCGGTCGGAGCCCGTGGAGGCGTTGTCGGCCGCGGCGGCCACGATCGCGGCGGGATCGAAGCCCTGGTTGGTCCAGAACGTCCGGTCCTCGGCGGTCGTCGTGGCGTCGATGACGAGCTGGGGGACCTCGGCGAACGTCACGACCCGGCGCTGCTCCTGCTGGAACCGCCCGAGCTGGATGGTGCCCGTCCGGTCGTAGACGACCGTCGGCTGCGAGAACGTCAGGCCCGCGAGGTTCGTCGGATTCGGGAGGCCCTGGGACAGGACCGCGATCGCCGCGGCCGAGATCCCGACGGCGGAGCCGACCAGGACCAGGATCCCGACGAGGAACGCGATGACCGCCGTCACGAGGATCGTCACCACCCGGCTGCGACCGCCCCTCGCCCGAGGCCGATCGCGCCCGATCGCCGCCCGTCGGTGGGCCGTGCCTCGGTATGACGGTCCGCCGACGAGCTCGACCGCGGCGCGCCGTGTCGCGGCTCCATGCGGCGCGTAGCCGCGCGCTCTCGGCGAAGCGACGCCCGCCGGCACCCGGATGGACGTCTCGTTCAAGCCCGCTCGATGGCCGCGCCGTGCGCCGGGCACGGCAGACCGGCCGACGGATCCCTCGTGCACGTGGGGACCGTACGCCCGGGCTCGTCGCGGCCCGTCTCGGCGGCCCGGGGGCGGTCTTGCAGAAGCGTGACGGCCGCGCTCGATGCGATGGCGGAACGCAACGCCGGACGCGGCCCGGAGGCTAGCATCCGGCCATGAGCAGCGAAACGGGCCCCGGCTTGATCACCGTTCCCGGACGCGGCGCCGTCCGGGTCGATCCGGACGTCGCGACGATCCGGCTCGGGGTCGCCGTCGTCCGCCCGACGGCCGGCGAAGCCCGGTCGGCCGCGGCCTCCGCCATGCAGGCCGTCCTCGAGTCACTGGCCGCGGGCGGCGTCGAACGGGGCGACCTCCGGACGTCGCTCGTCGGTCTGGACGCGGTCCGCGACTACTCCGGGGAGGGTGGTCCCCGGGTGACGGGTTACCAGCTGACGAACACGGCCGAGGCGACGATCCGGGAGATCGCCACGGTCGGTGCGCTGATCGACGCGGCGCTCGGAGCGGGTGCGACGAGCCTGGACGGGCTGGCATTCCGGCTGGCCGATCCCACCGACGCCCTGGCCGAGGCGCGCCGGCGGGCCGTCGCCGACGCTCGGGCGCGGGCGACGGTGCTGGCCGGCGAGGCCGGCGTCCGACTCGGCCCGGTCGCGGCGATCACGGAGGGTGGTCAGCTGCCTCCCGGCGGTCCGCGGCCGGTGGAGGCGATGCGGATGAAGGCCGCCGCCGACGTCGCCACCCCGGTCGAGGCCGGCACCGACGAGCTCGAGGTGACGGTCAGCGTTTCCTTCAAGATCGAGTGACGGGCGGCGGCGGCGCGCACGAAAGCCGCCAACGGGCTCAGCCCCGGCTGGCTGTCACTCGGAGAATGGCCCCACCCGAGATGTCGGCCGCGTAGAGGTTGCCGGCCTCGTCCTCGCCGAAGGCGGCGATGCTGCGGCCGCTGTCGGCGACAACAGTCGGGTCGCGGTAGGCGTCGGTCGACGGGTCGATCGCCCAGATCCGCCCGGAGCAGTAGTCGGCGAACACGTATCCGCCGATCAGGGCCGGCTGGTCCGGGCCGCGGACGACGTAGCCGCCGATGACGGTGCAGCCCTGGTCGTGACCGTACTCGGTGACGGGCAGCGTCAGGCCGGTCTGGTCGCAGCCGGACGACGGCTGGAAGCAGTGCCGGCCCTCCATCCGGTTCCAGCCGAAGTTCGTCCCGCCCGGCGCACCGGCCCGCTGGACGTCGATCTCCTCCCACGCCGACTGGCCGACGTCGCCGATCCAGAGGTCGCCGGTCGCCCGGTCGAAGCTGATCCGCCACGGGTTGCGGAGCCCGGTCAGCCAGATCTCCGGCGCGCCGCCGCTGCCGTCGGCGAAGGGGTTGTCGAGCGGGATCGCGTACGGGCGGTCGCCGGA
>DATBPR010000288.1:0-9240 GCA_036561285.1 Candidatus Limnocylindrales bacterium
ATCGGCCGGCCGCAGCGACGGCACGGCTCGCCCGTCCGCTGATAGACCTCGAGGTGGTCCTGCATCTCGCCGTCGCCGTCGGGCGCGGTGTAGTCGTCGATCGAGGAGCCGCGGCGGATGACGGCCTCGGCGAGGATCCGCCGGACCTCCGTCCAGAGGTGCCGTTCGTCCGGTGGACGTAGGGTTCGTGCCGTCCGGAGTGGATGGAGGCGCGCCGCCCACAGGGCCTCGTCGGCGTAGATGTTGCCGACGCCCGCGACGAAGGACTGGTCGAGCAGCAGCGGCTTGAGCCGGCCCTTCCGCGCCCGGAGGCGGCGGCGGAAGACCTTGACCGTGAACGCGTCGGACAGCGGCTCAGGCCCGATCGCGGCGAACGGGTCCTCCGCGGCCAGGTACAGCCCGATCTTCCCGAACTTCCGGATGTCCCGGAACCGGATCTCGCGGCCGTCCTCGAGAGTCAGCACGAGCCGGACGTATGGATCCTCGTGGCCGCCCTGCGGCACGACGAAGAGCTGGCCGGTCATCTTCAGGTGGATCGTCATCAGGGCGTCGCCGGACAGCTCGATCACGAGCTGTTTCCCCCGCCGCCCGACGGATTCGATGCGCCGGCCGGAGATCCCGTCGGCGAACGCCTCGGGGGTGATCCCTCGGAGGGTCCGCGGCCAGAGCGTCGTCGCATCGACGATCGTGGCCCCGGTGATCAGGGGGCGGAGGTCGCGGGCGACAGTCTCGACCTCGGGTAGCTCGGGCATCCGGGCAGCCTAGCCGGGGATCGGCGCGAGAGGCGCCTCCTCGGGCTCCTCGCCGAGCTCGGCCTGGATCGCGTCCTCGCGGGTGAGCGGGGTCATCCCCTCCCAGTCGTCACCGACCTTGATGTCGACCGTCAGCGGGACATCGAGCGGCAGGGCGGCCTCCATCGTCTCCCGGACGATCCGCGAGAGGGCCTCGACCTCGTCGCGCGGCACCTCGAACAGGAGCTCGTCGTGGACGCTCAGCAGCAGCCGGGCGTGGAGGCCTGCCGCACGGACGCGCTCGTCGGTCCGGTTCATCGCGATCTTCTGGATGTCCGCCGCCGTGCCCTGGATCGGCATGTTGATCGCCATCCGCTCCCCTGCCCCACGGAGCGCCGGGTTGGACGCGCGGAGCTCGGGGATGGCCCGTTTCCGGCCGAGGAGCGTCTCGACGTAGCCCTGGCGCTTCGCCTGCTCCTTGATCTCCAGCATGTAGTACGAGATCCCCGAATAAGCCGAAAAGTACGAGTTGATGAACTCCTGGGCGTCCTTGCGCGGGATGTTCGCCCGGGACGCGAGGCCGAAGTCGCTCATCCCGTAGGCCAGCCCGAAGTTGACCATCTTCGCCATCGACCGCTCGCCGTGGGTGATGTCGGCCGGATCCTTGTGGAGCACCCGCGCCGCGGTCTCGCGGTGGATGTCGGCATTCCGGGCGAACGCGTCCTTCAGGTGCTCGTCACCCGAGACGTGGGCGAGGATCCGGAGCTCGATCTGGGAGTAGTCCGCGGCGAGGAGCGTCAGGTGCGGCTCGCCGGCGACGAACGCTCGCCGGATCCGCCGCCCGAGCGCGGTCCGGATCGGGATGTTCTGGAGATTCGGGTCCGACGAGGAGAGCCGGCCGGTCGCTGCGACGGCCTGGTGGAACGTCGTGTGGAGCCGGCCGTCGGCCTCGGCGATCAGGCTCGGCAGGGCCTCGACGTACGTCGACCGGAGCTTCGTGTAGATGCGCCATTCGAGGAGCTTGTCGATCATCGGGTGTGCCGGCCGGAGGTCCTCGAGCACCGATGCGTCGGTGGAGAAGCCGGTCTTCGTCTTCCGGCCCTTCGGGAGGTTCAGCTCGAAGAAGAGGATCTGCTCGAGCTGCTTCGGGCTGCCGAGGTTGAACTCGTGGCCCACGTCGACGTAGATCTCCCCCTCGAGGCGATCGATCTCGGCGCCGAACTCGGCGGCGAGGCCGGCGAGCGCCTCGCGGTCGAGGGCAACGCCGACTGCCTCCATCCGTGCGAGGACCGGGATCAGCGGCAGCTCGATGTCGCGGAACAGGCGCTCCAGCCCGACCTCCACGAGGCGACGCTCGAGCGGCTCGCGGACCGCGATCGCCGACAGCGCCTCGATCCCGGCGCGGGCGGTCGCCGGAAGCTCCGTCGCGGGCGGCAGGATCTGGTCGAGGTTCTCCGCAACGACATCGGCGATCGTCTGGCTGCGCAGGGCGGCGTTGAGGATGTAGGCGGCGACCTGGGTGTCGAAGGCGACCGGGGTCGCCGGTCCCTCCAGGTCGTCCGCGAACCGGGCGACCAGCACCGGCTTCACCTCGTGCCCGACGAGCGGCACGCCGGACGCCTCGACGAGACGGCGCAGGGCGTCGGCCGCCGCGGCGCCCTCGGCGGCGACGACGCGACCGTCCGAACCGGCGACCGCAAAGGCCAGCGGCGTGCCACGGCGTGGTCGCGGGTCGTCCGCCAGGAGCGACGCCCCGACCGCGGGCTGGGCGGCGATCCAGCGGGTGAGCTCGGCGATGCGGTCCGGGCCGCGGACCTCGATCCGCCCGGGATCGACGATCGCCGCCGCGAGCGCCGTTGGCAGGTCTCCCGCCGGCTCCACGCCGCCGGAGGAGCCATTCCGATCGTGCCCCGGTGACGCGTCCGCGGAGGCTCCAGCGGAGGCTGCCACCCTGGTCGCGGTGTCGAAATCGAGGCGAAGCTGGAGCTCGCCGCTCTCGCGGGTCGGTGCTCGCGAAGCGGCCCAGCCATCCGGCCGCCCGACCACGCGTGCCGCCGGAACGTAGCCGCTCTCCGCGACGGACCGGAGCGCCTCCGAGCGCTGCTCGGCGGACTCGCCGGCCATCGGCGGGAGCCGCTCGATCAACGTCCGGAACTCGTACTCGCGGAAGAGGCGGACGACGGTGTCGCGGTCGTAGTCGCCGAGGCGGGCGGCCTCGAGGTCCAGCTCGATCGGCAGGTCGCGGACGATCCGCGAGAGCTCACGACCCATCAGGATCTGGTCGACGTGCTCGCGGAGCTTCTCGCCGAGCTTGGCCGGGGTCACCGCGTCGAGCTTCGCGAGGAGCGTGTCGAGATCGCCGAAGTCGCGGATCAGCTTCGCCGCGGTCTTCTCGCCGACGCCGGGCACGCCGGGGATGTTGTCGGTCGGGTCGCCCTTCAGGGACTTGTAGTCGACCATCTGGTCCGGCCGCAGCCCGAACCGCTCGTCGATCTTCGCGACGTCGTACATGACCGTGTTCTCGACGCCGGACCGCGTCGTCATCAGCCGGACGCGCGGTGTCACGAGCTGGAGCATGTCGAGGTCGACCGTGACGATCGTCGTCTCGAGCCCGTCGTTCGCGTCGAGCCGAGCCGTGATCGTCCCGATGACGTCGTCCGCCTCGTAGCCCTGCATCTCGTAGACGGGGAAGCGAAGCGCCTTCACGATCTCGCGAACCTTCGGGAACTGGTCGCGGAGGTCGTCCGGCATCCTCGCCCGGGTCGCCTTGTAGTCCGCGTACTGCTCGTGGCGGAACGTCGGGCCCGGCAAATCGAACGAGACCGCGACGTAGTCCGGCTGGAGGTCCTGGATCCCGCGCAGCACGATGCTGGCAAAGCCGAACGCGCCGTTGACGAGGTCGCCCTTCGATGTCGTCAGCGGGGGCAGCGCGAAGTAGCCGCGGTAGACCAGCCCGTAGCCGTCGAGCAGCATCAGGCGTTCGGTGGGCACGATCGGAGTGTACCGGGGGTCACGCCCGGATCGGTCGTGATTGGCCCGTTCGTGCGGCGAGGTCGTGCCTCGCCCGGGAGGATCAGCCGAGCTCGTTCTCGCGGCGCCGGGCGAGCACGAGCAAGGCGACGCCGATGACGAGGGCAATCGCGGACACGATCAGGAGCGGCGACCACGACCGGCTCGAGGATCCATCACCGGCCGACGTGGTGGACGTGGTCTCCTGGTTGGGGACCTGCGCGGTGCTCGGTGCCGCGGCGATCCCGACGCTCGTCGGCGCGGAGGCGGCCGGCACCCCACCGTCCGCGGTCCCGAAGCCGCCGCCCGCCGCGCCCGTGCCTGGGGCAGCGGCCGCCGAAGAAGCCACGGGTGCCGCCGCCGACGCGGCCGCCGCCGACGCCGCGGGAACAGGCCGGAGCACCTCCGGAGCGGCCGCCGACGCGACCGAGCCATCGCCGACCACGGCGTTCCGATCCGTCGTCGCGCCGCCCGCGGCGGCCGGCTGCGGAGCCGAGGCCGAGCTGCCCGCAGTGAAGCCCAGGGACAGCGTCCCGATCAGGATCCCGGCGATCCCGAAGGTCGCCAGGGCCACGCCGAGCGGCCGGGTGAAGGCGCCCCGCCCGCCGGAGCGCACGAATCGCCGCCAGCCCGACGGATGGAGGCTCGCGGCCTGCCCCGGCGTCAGCCGGAAGTCGCGGCCGGTGCCGCGGATCGGTGGCGGAACGGACCTGGTTGCCTGGGCGATCGCAACGAGGTCGTCGTGGAGCGCCGAGCACTCGGCGCAGGAATCGGTCTGGGCGATGGCCTGGTCGCGGTCGGTGCCCGCGAGATCGCCCGCGGCGAGCGCGGCCACGAGCATCAGATCGTGGCGGTCGTGGTCCGTCGCGCGGACCTCGGAGACGTGGGGCATGGGCGTCAGACGACCTCCACGCTCGAACGGTTCCGACGATCAACCACGGAACAGGTCCATCCGGTCGGCCAGGCGATCGCGGAGGGCGAGCCGGCCGCGGTGGATCCGGGACTTGACCGTGCCGAGGGACACGCCGGTCATCGTCGCGATCTCCGCGTAGTCGTAGCCCTCGACGTCGAACAGGACGATCGCGGCGCGCTGGTCGTCCGTGATCGTGGCGAGGGCCGAGTTGAGCGCCTTGTGGCGCTCCGTCGTCAGGGCCGTGTGGACGGGATCGGCCTCCTCGCCCGCCGGCGGCTGCCAGCTCTCGTCCTCGAGCTCCGGGTAGGGCTGCGAGGGGCGACGCTTCCGGGCGCGCTGGATGTCCATCGCCGCGTTGATCGCGATCCGGTGGAGCCAGGACTTGACACTCCCCCCGCGGAACGCCTTGAGGTTCCGGTAGGCCGAGAAGAACGCCTCCTGGACGCAGTCCGACGCCTGGTCGCGATCCGGCACCATCCGGACGATCAACGCGAACAGCTGCTCCTGGTAGCAGACGACCAGATCGTTGAACGCGTCGAGATCGCCTTCGCGGGCCCGCTCGAGCAGGATCAGGTCACGGCGCTGGACGGGGTCGTCGGCGACCGTCGTCGAGCGAAGGTCCTCCACGGCCAGGGGGTCCCTCCGGACGGCGATTGTGAGGCGCGGCGAGTCTAGCATCGGCTCCGGCGCCAGACGCCTCGGGGGTCGGACGGGTTCCGCCGTCTGGTGCGCGGATGCGCCGCGGGTCCCAGGCCGCACCTCGGCCCTCGTGCCTCACCCTGCAGCGATCGGTGTCGCGCCGCCGACCTCGTCAAATGCCCACCCGAGGAACGTTGGATCGTCTTTGAGGCTGATCGCGACGTCCCGCTCTCGCGCAGCGGCCTCGACGAGGCGTCAGAGCGGCCTCGGACCTTGCCCTGCGTTCCCCCGGTGCGCAATCGACCCGGTACCGTCGGCTACGATGTCGCCTCCCCGCTGCCGGAGTGGCGGAATGGCAGACGCTGCGGTCTCAAACACCGCTGAGGGCAACCTCGTCCGGGTTCGAATCCCGGCTCCGGCACCACACGCGGGGTCGCATAGTCCCCATCGATGGACCGACGGCGAGGCTATGCAGGGTGCGCGTGGTTGGCGACTGCGGCGCCGCTTGCGGTCGGAGCGTATTGGGGCCTCGGGATCGCCGGGCCATCCGCCTGGCCCGGGGTCATCTTCGCGCTCGCGCTCGCCCTCGCCGCAGTCGCGCTGGCGGCCGCGCTCTGGACGGGCTTCGGCGGACGCCGCGTGGCTGCCCTTTCTCTCCTGCTCGGAACCGCGATCGCCGTTCTGTTCATCGTGTATCCGTTGGCATCTGGAGCGGGCATCGCGGTCGAACAGCTCGGAGGGGCGTTGTACGGCGTCGCCATCGTCCTTTGCTCCGCGGTTGCCCTGAGCGGCTACGACTCGAAAAGGAGTCGACCCCAGTAGCGACCTGCGGCGGCCGATCGTCACCGAGGGCATCATGTCCGGGGAAGGACTCGACGATGCGACTCGGCCTGCACATCAACGAGATGAGCTGGGGCGCCGGTCTCCAGCTCCGATCCGCGCTCGCCGACATCGGCGACGCAGCGGAGGCGGCGGGGTTCGACTTGATCGCGATGGCCGACCACGTGTGGCTCAGCCCGTACGTCGGCGGCCCGGTCGGCAACCATCTCGAGGCGTATACGTCGCTCGCCTTCCTTGCCGCCCGGACCGAGCGCGTTCGCCTCCTGACCCTCGCAACCGCCGCGTCATACCGCCCGGCCGGCCTCCTGGCCAAGGTCGTCTCGACGCTCGACGTCTTGTCGGGTGGGCGGGCCATGCTCGGGATCGGCGCGGGCGACTACGAGGAGGAGGCCCGGGGGCTCGGCCTCCCGTTTCCGTCATCGCTCGGCGAGCGTTTCGACGTGCTCGAGGAAACGATCCAGGCCTGCCTCGAGATGTGGGCAGGCGAGTCGGGCAGCGGGGCGGCGTTCGAAGGCCAGCACGTGCGGATGGGCCGCGCGCTCAACCTCCCGCAACCCATCTCGCGGCCGCACCCGCCGATCCTCATCGCCGGGAGCGGTGAGCGCCGCACCCTTCCACTCGTCGCGAAGTACGGCGACGCCTGCAATCTCCGTCCCTCACCGGACATCCCCCGGCTTCTCGATGAGCTCCGGCGGGCCTGCGACCGGGAAGGCCGCGACTACGACGCGATCGAGAAAACCGCGCCATTCCGGTTCGACGTCGGCGACGACGGCTCGCGCGTCGGCGAGCTCATCGGACAGCTCCGCTGGCTCGGGAGCCTCGGCATCGGCACCGTGTTCGGCTACGTCGTGGGCGCCGAACGGATCCGGCCGATCGAGATCGTGGGTCGCGAGGTCATCCCGGCGATCGCGGAGGTCTGATCGAGCCGGCCCGCGGCGTCGCCGCGCTGCGATACTCCGCGCCATGCCCGCCGACACCGACGCCGACGCCGCTTCGACCCTGAGCCTCCAGGAGCGCTACGCGCCCGCCGGTCGCTGCTTCGGCTGCGGGCCGGCGAACCCGCACGGGCTCCACGTCGCGAGCCATCCCGATCCCGACGACCCGGACCTCGTGGTCGCGGAGTGGGTGCCGGACCGCGACCATGAGGCGTTCGAGGGCGTCGTCAACGGCGGCATCCTCGGCACCCTGCTCGACTGCCACGCGAACTGGACGGCAGCCTGGCATCTGATGCGCGCCCGCGGCCTCGACAAGCCGCCGACGACCGTCACGCTCGAGTTCGCGATCCGCCTCCGGCGGCCCACGCCGTCGGACCAACCGGTCAGCCTCCGCGCACGCGTCGCCGAATCGGGCGATGATCGTGCCACCGTCGAGGTCGAGATCTCGTCGGCGGGAACCGTCACCGCGACCGGTCACGGAACCTTCGTTGCCGTCAAACCGGGCCATCCGGCCCACGATCGCTGGTAGGAGCATTCATGGGCGTCTTCCATCGCTTCCTCGGACCCGACCCCAACGCGCCACAGGCGGCGCCCCCGCCCGCACCGGCCGGCGAGGTGCCCGCGGCCGGGTCCGACGCCGAGACCGCCACGGTCCGCCAGATCGTCGCCCGGCTCGAGGCATTGCCCCACGAGGAGGCACGCTTCCTGGCGAGCTTCGCGTACGTGATGAGCCGCGCCGCGAACGCCGACCTCGACATCAGCGCCGAGGAGACCGCGGTCATGGAGCAGTTCGTGCTCCAGCACGGCGGGCTCGACGAGCCGCAGGCGATCCTCGTCGTCGAGATGGCGAAGATCCAGGCCCGGTCGCAGGGTGGGACCGAGGACTACGTCGTGACCCGGGAGTTCCGCGAGATCTCGACGCCGGACCAGCGCAAGCAGCTGCTCCGGTGCTGCTTCGCGATCGAGGCGGCGGACGGGACGATCAACGCCGAGGAGGCGTCGATCGCCAACGAGATCGCCCGGGAGCTCGACATCGAGGCCGATGACCTCAACGCGATCCGCGACGAGTTCCACGAGCAGCTGTCGTCGGTGCAGGCGCTGCGCCGCGCCGCGGGCGGGACGACCGCCTAGGTCGCGCGCGCCCGGAGCGTCGTCGCGCTCGGCGTGGCCGTAAGCCCGCTGAACGTCACGCTGAACGTCGTTTTCCGGCCCCGCGCCAGGGTCGACGGCGAGGCACCGCTCGCGGTCGCATTGATCGTCGACCCGAACGAGTCGTAGATCTCAGCGATGTAGGCCACGTTGCGGGCCGTCGTCGACGAGCTGTTCGTGATCGTCCCGTTGATCTTCCAGGTCGAGGGTGTCGGCGCCGAGGCCGTTCCGGCCACCGACAGCAGGCGCGTCGCCCTTGACGCGGACGTGCTCGTGACCGTGAGCCGGATGTAGGAGAGCCCGGCGGGCCTGCTCGTGCTGACCACGAAGGGCGAGCGAGCCCGCACACCGAGGATCGTCACCAGTGGGTGGGTGGTCACGCTCTTGAGGACCTTGCCCGACGCGCTGTACATCGTCGCCTTGATGGTGATCGAGCGGGGGCTGGTCGAGGTGTTGAAGACGTCGCCGACATAGCGAATCGAGGACGTCGAGATCGACCTCGACGTCAGGAGGGGCGTCGTCCCGCTCAGGGCCTGGACCTGCCAGCGATACGGCGTCGCGCTCTGGGCACCGCCGACGGAGGCGATCCGGAGGGCGTAGGTGCCGGGCGTCATCGACCGGAGGATCTCTTCCCAGTGGGTCCCCGCGGCGTTCGACGAGGCGAGCGCCGTCGAGCAGCCGTGGTAGAGGGTCATGACTGCGTCGACCGGCAGGTTGCCGGCGACGAACCGGTACCAGCGGGTCGAGGTGACGGAGAACCTGATCCAGTCGACGTCATTCGCCTTGCCGAACCGCGCCGAGACGGGGCTCGACCCGACCGATTGGATCGGCGCGGCGGCGCAGGTGTCGGGGGCGTCGTCGCCGATCAGGTGGTATGTGGCGACCAGCGGCGCCGGCGGCGGGGCGGTCGCGGTCACGGTGTGCGTCAGGGCCCCACCGTCGGACCACGAGCTGAACGCGTACATCGCCTCGCCGATCGCGGCGGTCGCCTGTGCCTGGACGCTCGCGGCATGGCCCACGATCA
>DATBPR010000289.1:0-2966 GCA_036561285.1 Candidatus Limnocylindrales bacterium
GACGCGCGGATCGGCGGCGAGATCGGTCATGTCGGCGTGATGGTACCGGGCGCCCGGTGCCCGCCGCGAGGGTCTGCCGGGTTCCGGAACGCGGCCGCGTCACCGTTCCGCAACCCGAGGGGAACCGGGACCGCGGGTACAATCGAGGGCACAGAGCGAAGCGATCCCCGCGCCGCCGATGCCCGTGGCGCCCGACCCCGAGGAGCCTGTCCCGATGGCCACGACCGCCGTGCATCCGACCGACCGTCCGCATCGCGCCAGGAAGCGCTACATCTACGCGTGGGGCGAGGGGACGGCCGAAGGCAACGGCGGGATGAAGGATCTCCTGGGCGGCAAGGGCTCCGGCCTCGCCGAGATGACGATCGCCGGCCTTCCCACGCCTCCGGGCTTCACGATCACGACCGAGGCCTGCAACGACTATTTCGCTGGCGGCGAGCAGCTTCCGGACGGGCTCTGGGACGACGTCCTGGAGGCGATGCGCGAGGTCGAGCGGCGGTCGGGCAAGGGCTTCGGCGATCCGGCCAACCCGCTCCTCGTGAGCGTCCGCTCCGGGGCGAAGTTCTCGATGCCGGGAATGATGGACACGGTCCTGAACCTCGGCCTGAACGAGCAGACGCTCGAGGGGTTGATCGCCCTCACCGGCAACGAGCGGTTCGGCTGGGACGCCTATCGGCGGTTCATCCAGATGTTCGGCCGGATCGTGATGGACGTGAAGGCCGAGCGGTTCGATCACGCCCTCGAGGCCCGCAAGGCCGCGATCAGCGTGGCCGCCCAGGACACGGACCTGATGGTCGACGACCTGAAGGCGCTGGTCGAGGAGTTCCAGGCGATCGTCCGGGAGGACACGGGCGAGGACTTCCCGACCGACCCGAACGATCAGCTCGACAAGGCGATCAAGGCGGTCTTCGCGAGCTGGTTCGGGAAGCGCGCCCGTGACTATCGGGCGAGCCAGAAGATCGCAGACGACCTCGGGACCGCCGTCAACGTCGTCTCGATGGTCTTCGGCAACATGGGCGACGACTCCGGGACCGGCGTCGCGTTCACCCGCGATCCGAACACCGGCGAGCGCGCCCTGTTCGGCGAGTACCTCACGAATGCCCAGGGCGAGGACGTGGTCGCCGGCATCCGCACGGCGCCGAAGATCGCCCAGATGGCGACCGACATGCCGGCCGTGTACGACGAGTTCCAGCAGATCGCCCAGCAGCTCGAGCGCCACTACCGCGACGTCCAGGACCTCGAGTTCACGATCGAGAAGGGCCGCCTGTTCATGCTCCAGACGCGGTCGGCCAAGCGGACCGCCGCCGCGGCCGTCCGGATCGCGGTCGACATGGTTGCCGAGGGCACGATCACGAAGGAGGAGGCGGTCGCCCGGATCGAGCCGGGCCAGGTCGAGCAGCTCCTCCGGGCCACGTTCGACCCGGCCGCGCTCAAGGGCGCCCTCAAGATCGTCAACGGCCTCAATGCCTCGCCGGGAGCGGCGGTCGGCCGGGCGGTCTTCGACGCCGACGATGCCGTCGAATGGGTGAGCCGCGGCGAGCCCGTGATCCTCGTCCGGATCGAGACGTCGCCGGACGACTTCCACGGCATGGCCGTGAGCCAGGGGATCATCACCGCACGGGGCGGCGCGACGTCGCATGCGGCCGTGGTGGCCCGCCAGATCGGCAAGCCATGCGTCGCCGGGTCGGCCGACCTGATGATCGACTACGCGGCCAAGGGCGCGACGTGTGCCGTGACCGGGACGTCGTTCAAGGAGGGCGACTGGGTCAGCCTCGACGGCTCCATCGGGGCGCTCTACCAGGGCGCCCTTCCCACGGTCGAGGCGCGGTTCGAGGACCAGCCCGAGCTCCAGACGATCCTCGGGTGGTCCGACGCGGTCCGCCGGATGGGCGTATGGACGAACGCCGACAAGCCCGAGGAGGCCGCCCAGGCCCGGTCGTACGGCGCCCAGGGGATCGGTCTCTGCCGCACCGAGCACATGTTCCGCGAGGGCGAGCGGCTGCAGATCGTCCGGGGCGCGATCCTCGTCGCCCAGCGAGCCACCCGGGCGAAGGCGAAGCGCGACGCCCGGAGCGCCGCCGAGGCCAGGCAGGCGGCCGGCGAGTCCCTGAACGTCGAGGAGAAGGCCGCGGTCGCCGTGACCCTGGCCCCCGACGAGCAGGAGGCCATCGAGAGGTTCGACGCCGCGATGTCGAAGCTCCAGGGGCTCCAGCAGGGCGACTTCGAGGGCATCTTCCGGGCGATGGACGGCCTGCCGGTCGTCATCCGCCTGATCGACCCGCCGCTCCACGAGTTCCTGCCGAACCTCGAGGAGCAGCTCGTCAAGGTCACCCGGGCGGAGGAGCACGGCGGCGCCTCCGAGGAGGACAAGGAGCTCCTCACCGCCATCCGCTCGCTGCACGAGCAGAACCCGATGCTCGGGCTCCGAGGTTGCCGCCTCGGACTGATGATCCCGGACTTCGTGAAGATCCAGACCCGGGCGATCCTCCAGGCCCAGATCGCGGTCAAGCGCTCCGGCGGCAACCCGATCGCGAAGATCATGATCCCGCTCGTCGGCCACGTGAACGAGCTCGCGGCGACCCGGGCGATCCTCGAGAAGGAGGCCACGGCGGTCCAGGAGCGCGCCGGCGGAGTCGACGTCGACTACAAGTTCGGGACGATGATCGAGGTCCCCCGAGGGGCCCTCACCGCCGACGAGATCGCCCGCGAGGCCGACTTCTTCAGCTTCGGCACGAACGACCTGACCCAGATGACGTTCGGCTACAGCCGCGACGACGCCGAGGGCGGCTTCCTCCTCAAGTACGTCGAGGAGGGGATCCTGCCTGTCAACCCGTTCCAGACGCTCGACGACGCGGTCGCCGGCCTCATGAAGATCGCGGTCGACAAGGGCCGGGCGACGAAGCCCGGCCTGGAGCTCGGGATCTGCGGCGAGCACGGTGGCGACCCGGCCTCGATCGCGATCTGCGAGC
>DATBPR010000290.1:0-4443 GCA_036561285.1 Candidatus Limnocylindrales bacterium
GCCGTCCTGCTCGATGCCGGGAGCCGCGGCGACCTCTGGGACGTCCCGACGTGTCGCGGCAACGTGAACGGGGGGAGCCTGACGCTCACGCACGGGCTCGCGGCAGCTCTGGAATGGTGCAGCGGGGATACGACCGGAACCGTCCAGGTCGTGGATGTCAAGACACGTGCGCTCGTTGCATCGCTTCCGGGGTGGGACTGGCAGCAGCTGGCAGTCTCGCCCGACGGCACCTCATTCGTCGGTCAGGAGGCGCGGGGGCCCCATGAGTCGGGGCCGTTGGCGGTCGCAGACGCGAGGACGGGCTCCGTCAAAGTCGAGCTTCAAGGGATGTGCTGGTGGAACGACTCCTCCCCTGTCGATCCCGAGCAGCAAGCAGGCTGCAAGCCCTACCCGGCGACGCCATTTCCGTTCGCGCAGCGCACCCTCCGCTGGTCGCCTGACGGCTCAATGATCGTGGCTGTCGATGAGATCGATCAGGCCCATCAGCTCACGGCGATCTGGGACGCTCGCGATGGACGCCTCCTCCACGCGGACTCGGTTGGCGACGCGCATTTGACAGTCGACGCCCGGTTCTCGCCGGACTCCAGGGAGCTCGTCCTCGCCCATCCTGGCGGCGTCATCGAGACACTGGCGGCCGACGCCTGGACGACCTCGAAGATGGCGACGCTCGACCAGTCCATCCCCGACCTGAATGACCTCGGACTCGTCGGCTATTCGCCGGACGGCAGCTCGCTCATCGGAATTGCCGGCCTGAGCGGACGAGGCGGAGCGACGATCGTCTGGATCGATCCGACCACGCTCAGCGTCACGAACTCCGTCCCGGAGGCGGATGCCGCGACGCCCAAGTCGGCGGCGCTCAGCCCGAACGGCGCTTCCCTCGCCGTCGGCGCGACCGACGGCTCTGTGCGGATCTGGGACGCGGCCACGGGTCATCTCCTGCAGCAGATGCAGTTCGGGTCTCAGGTTCAGGGCGTCGCCTTCATCGACGACAGCCATCTCGCGGTCGCGCCGTACACGGGCGACTTGCTGGTCATGACCATCGATCCAACGGAGCTGGCCAATACGGTGCGCGCGTCTGTGATCCGGCCCTTCACGCAGACCGAGTGCACGACCTACGCCATCGACCCGTGCCCGACCCTGGCACAGAGCAAGGCTCCCTGACCACCGGATCCAGCTCATCCGGGGTGCGGCCCTTCTTCTCGATCTTCGCGAGGTAGAGCGGGTGGACCGAGGCCACGCTGGTCGAGAAGATCCGCGTGCGGTCGCCGTGCTTATTGCGTCACCGCGAACCAGCGTCCCTCCGGATCCGAGAAGGCGAAGCTGGGCGTGCCCTCGTGGTCGCCCACGTCCGTCGCATGGACCCCGCGTCCAATCAGGGAATCATGCGTTGACCCGAGGTCGTCGACGACGAAGCAGATCGACGGTGTCGCGAGGTCGAGGCCGTCCGGGTTGTCCTTCATCAGCTCGATCGGCACGAGCTCGAACGCGAACGGCTGATCGGCGAACCCGACCCGCACGACGGCGAAGTCCCCGGCCTCGGACCGCCGCTTCTCGACCATCCCGACCTGCTCGACCCAGAACCGGCTGCATGCCTCCGGATCGTTCACGTACAGGACGACGTATCCAACCTTCACGAGCGACTCCTGGATCGAAGCGCCATGCACGGCGCTGGCGCGCTGAACGTCCAGCATATGCTCGGCCGCCGAGACGCCGAGACGCCGAGACCTCATTGGGGCCGGTCCGATGGCACGGCGTGGACGACCTGGATCTGCGAAGACGCGGGAGGCTTCGAGGGGTGCCGCGATAATGGCCGACGTGGAGGAGGTCGAGGTCGTCGTCGCCCATCGCGAGCGCGCGACGCTGCACGTGGGCGACGTGTTCCTGAAGATCGACGCTGATCAGACACGCACCGACGTCGAGGTCGAGGCCATGGCGATCGTGCCGGTCCCGACTCCCGTGGTCCTGTGGCGGAACCCGCCCGTGCTCGCGCTCGCGGCTGTCCCGGGGACCGCGCTTGGACACCTCGGCGAACGATCGACGGCGTCGCCGGCGGCATGGGCCGCGGCCGGTGCCGCCGTCCGGGCGCTGCACGACGCGCCGCTGCCGCGGTGGCCCGGTCGGAGCGTCGACGTGCTTGCATCGCGTCTCGCCGGCGAGTGCGAGTGGCTCGTCGCCAACGACGTCCTTCCCGGCGACGTGGTCACGCGCAACCGCCGGCTTGCCGAGACTGCGCTCCGGCCGTGGAGACCGGTCTTTATCCACGGCGATCTGCAGGTCGACCACGTCTTCGTCGCGGCTGACTCGGTAACCGGGATCCTCGACTGGTCCGAGGCGTCCCAGGGCGACGCGCTCTACGACCTCGCGACACTCACGCTCGGACACGAGGAGCACCTCGGCGACGTCGTCGCCGGTTACGGCGCCGACGTCGACCTCGATCTCATTCGCGCGTGGTGGTCGTTGCGATGCCTGTCCAACATCCGCTGGCTGGTCGAGCACGGCTACGGCTCGCCCGAGGGCATGCCCGAAGTCGCCGTGCTGAGATCGCAGGGGTAATGCCGCCCGGCCGGATCGCGTGATCCGCCGACGGCGGTTGCGCCGTTGCCCGACATGGCGCAACTTGACACCGTGAACTCGCAGCCACTCCACTCGCCAGGCGAACCGCCCGGGGAACCGACCACGCCTCCCCCGCCCGCCGGCTCGCCGGTCCCGCGATCGCGAGGCTTGGTCACCGAGCCGTTCGAGACGCGCGAGGTCCGCAAGGCCCGGGAGCGGGCCGAGCGGGCCGAGCTGCGAGCGGACCGGGCTGCGCGCCGCGTCCAGAAGGCGCTGGAGCGCGCGGGCGGGCAGCCGTCGGGAGGACAGTGGTCGGGAGCCCGCCAGCTCGTGGACGCCGCGGGCGACGCCGCGACCGCGGCGCTGACGGCCGTGTCCGCCGCGGCCGACGAGGCGCAGGCCAGGCTCACGGCGAAAGCGCGGATGCGGGAGCTCGAGCACGCGGTCGTCACCGCTCGTGCGGGGGGTCCGGTGGACGTCTCGCCGCCGACGAGGGACGAGGCGTTGAAGCTGGCTCGCCGGGTGGATCCCGGCTCATCCGGCGCGTCGTTCGTCCGGGGCGTCGCGTTCATCCTGGCCGGGGTCGTCGCGCTCGCGATGATGATGATCGGCGGGTTCGGCTGGCTGGGCTTTGGCGCGCCGCTGGCCATCCTCATCGCCGGTGGCTCGCTGGGGGACCGAGTCCAGCTGGCGGACCGGAGCCGCAAGGCTGGTCGGATCCAGCTCGAGCTCGCGCGCGCCAGCCTCGACACGGAGCGTGCTCGAGGTGTCGCGATGGCTCCAGCGGGACCGGTCACCAAGCGGTCGACGCTGATCGAGGACGGAGACCCCCGGACCCGCGCTGAGGTTCTGGCCGTGCTCGACCGCCTCGTCGCGAACGTGGGCGGGCTGGTGCCGGAGACGGACGTCGCCACCCTGCGGCGCATCCGCGACAGCGCCGCCCTCGCCCTGCCGACGACCGACGCGCCGCTCGACCTGACCGACCACGAGACATGGCTGCTGCGCCAGATCTGCATCGACTACGTGCCTGGCGCCCTGGAGCACTTCATCGCCCTGCCGTCGGATCTGGCTTCGGCGCCGGTGCTCGACGGCCGGACCGCCCGGCAGGTGCTGGACGAGCAGCTCGCGCTGATCGAGAGCCGGCTCGGCGAGATGGCCACCCGCTCGTACCGGAGCGAGGCCGGCGGGCTGCTCAACCACGCCCGGTTCATCGCCGACAGCCTTCGCCCCGACCCGTTTCAGGGATGGCTCAGCGAGGTTCCCATCAACGACGCCAAGCCGATCCCCGTGGCGGCGCCGGAGCCGACGCAGGCCGCCGAGGCATCGGTCGCCACGAGCGAGGCTGCCCGGATGCGCGAGCGGGCCTGACCTCGCGCGCCTCGGCCAACTGAGGTTTGTCAGGAACTGGCGCCCCCGGACGGATTCGAACCGCCGACGCCGGCCTTAGGACGGCCGCGCTCTATCCACTGAGCTACGGGGGCGCGGGCTCCATCGTAACCCGGCCGCGGGAGCGTCCCGCGTGGCGACGAGCCTCAGATCCCCACCATGTTGATCCCGACCATCCGGTGGTAGTGGGACACGTACGTCTCGTGGTGGATGATGTTGCCGTTCGCATCGCGCACGGTCCGGGTCACGACGACGTCCTTGCCGTCGACCGGCCACTCGGTCCGGTTGCTCTGGCCATGCCTCAGCGTCGACGTCGGGACGGTCGTGTCGTAGCCCTTGACCACGTTCGAGACCTGGGGCCTGCTCAGCGTCACCGTCCGCCCGTTCGGGACGGACCAGATCTCGAACCGGACGATGCCGGGCGACGCGAAGCCGCGGATCAGGATCGGGTACTTCGTGTCGTTCGTGAACCGCATCGTCTGTGACTGCGACACGGTCGCATCG
>DATBPR010000291.1:0-2421 GCA_036561285.1 Candidatus Limnocylindrales bacterium
GCGAGGACCGGCGACCGGAGCTAGGGCCCGACGGCAACGTCGGGGTCAGGTGCGGGCGGCGATCCGTGCCCCGGCGTTGCGCGGCTCGACGACGAGGACGCGGCCGGCGAGGTCGAGCTCCGCGGCAGCCGCGAAGAAGGCCGACTCGATCCGGGTGATCCCGGCCATCGATTCGGTGAACGCGAGGATCGTCGAGCCGGCCCCCGACAGACAGGCGCCGAGCGCGCCGGCCGACCGGGCCGCCTCGACCATCCTGGGGAGCTGCGGGTAGACCGTTGCGCGATACGGCTCGTGGAGCCGATCCACCGTCAGCCGTCCGAGCAGCTCGTAGCGCCCGGTCGCCAGACCGGCGACCCCGACCGCCACGGCACCCAGGTTCGCGACCGCATCGGCGAGCGGCACCGACAGCGGGAGCGCGGCGCGCATCTCGTCCGTCGGGAGGCGCATCTCCGGGATGAACAGGACGGCGCGCAGGTCGCGCGGCGAGTCGAAGCGGATCGCCTCGACGCCGTCCGGCCCGCTCGCCGACACGACGAAACCACCGAGCAGCGCGGCGGCCGCGTTGTCGGGATGGCCCTCGATCCCGCAGGCGATCCGCAGCATCTCCGCGGTCGACAGGGCCTCGCCGGCCAGCGCGTTGCCGGCCAGCACGCCGCCGACCGTCGCCGCCGCCGACGACCCGAGGCCGCGTGCGAGCGGGATGTGGTTCTGCATCGAGATCCGCCAGCCGACGCCCTCGGACAGCTCCCCGCGGGCCGCGCGGAGGACCGCCTCGAGCCCGCGGACGAAACGATTGTCGCGATCCTCGGTCAGCTCGTTGCGACCCTCGCCCTCGACGGTCAATTCGATCGCACCTCGGCTCCAGACGCGGACCTCGACCTCGATCCGATTGGTCATCGCGAGGGCGACGCCGACGCAGTCGTACCCCGCACCGAGGTTGGCCGATGAGGCGGGCACCTCGACGGTGACCCGGCTGCCATCGAGCTCCGCGAGCCAGTGGGCGGCCATGGCGCTCCCCTACCAGCCGAGCACGACGGCGACCGAGCCGACCGTCGGCTCGGCCTCGAGGAATGGCGGGACCTGGCGCTCGGCCGTGGACGGGTCCTTGAGCCCGTGCCCGGTCACGACGCAGACGACGAGCGCGTCTGGGTCGAGCTCGCCGGCGGCGACCGCCTTGGTCACTCCCGCGACGCCGGCCGCCGAGGCCGGCTCGCAGAAGATCCCCTCGTACCGCGCGAGCGCCCGGTACGACGCCAGGATCTCGTCGTCGGTGACCGCGGCGATCCGGCCGCCCGATGCGTCGCGCGCGTCGACCGCCTTCGTCCACGACGCCGGGTCGCCGATCCGGATCGCGGTGGCGACCGTCTCCGGGTGCTCGATGCGATGCCCGACCACGATCGGCGCGGCGCCGGCCGCCTGGAAGCCCCACATCCGCGGCGTCGACGCCACGATCCCGGCCTCGACGTAGTCGCGGAACCCGGCCCAATAGGCGCTGATGTTGCCGGCGTTGCCGACCGGGATGGCCAGCACGTCGGGTGCCCGGCCGAGGTCGTCGCAGATCTCGAAGGCGGCCGTCTTCTGTCCCTCGAGGCGGAACGGATTGACCGAGTTGACCACGGTGATGGGATGGTCGTCCTGCTCCGCGAGCGCCCGGACGATCCCGAGCGCCTGGTCGAAGTTGCCGTCGATGGCCACTACCCGCGCGCCGGCGATCAGCGCCTGGAGCAGCTTGCCGACCGCGATCTGGCCCTTCGGCAGCACGACGATGACCTCCATCCCGGCCGCCGCTCCATAGGCCGCCGCCGAGGCCGAGGTGTTCCCGGTCGAGGCGCAGACGATCGCCCGGGCGCCCGCCTCGGCCGCCTTGGCGACTGCCACGACCATCCCGCGATCCTTGAACGAGCCGGTCGGGTTCTGGCCCTCGACCTTGAGGTAGAGGTTGCGAAGCCCGAGCGCGGATCCGAGGCGCTCGGCGCGAACGAGCGGCGTGAACCCTTCGCCGAGAGTCAAGGGAGGAGTCGCATCGGTCACCGGCAGGAAGCGGCGGTAGCGCTCGACGAGGCGTGGCCGGCCCGCGATCGGCGGCGCGGCGTGATCAGTCATCGACCGGGTACCGGATGCCGCTGGCGCTGGTCAGGACCGGACGGTCGGGCCGCACGACAGGATCGACGGACGCGCCGGCGGGTGGTCGCGGCCCCCAGGTCGAGCCCGCCCGGCGCGCGATCGCGATGAGATCCCCGAGGACCGCCGACGACGTCGCAGCGCCGCCCGCCCCGGGACCGTCGAACCCGACCCGGCCGACTGGGACCGCGTCGACCTCGATCCGGTTGCGGACGCCGGCCGTCCGGCCCAGGGCCGAGTCAAGAGGGAGCGCCGTCGGAAGCACGGCAGCCTCGATCCGATCGCCCGCGCCGCGCGACG
>DATBPR010000292.1:0-2609 GCA_036561285.1 Candidatus Limnocylindrales bacterium
CTCAGCGTCTCGAGGACGATCATCAGGGCCAGTCCGACGGCATCGCCGAGCAGGGCGACATCCTCGGGCCCGGCCGATCCCCCGGCCCGGACGACCGCATCCGGGATGGACGCGTCGAGGGACTCCTCCGGTCGACGCCGACGGGTCCGCAACCGGTTCAGGCAGATGCGGGCGACGATCGTCGTCAGCCAGCCGCCGAGATTGTCCACCGCGGTGGCGTCCGCTCGGCTCACCCGGATCCACGCGTCCTGGACGGCATCGTCCGCCTCGCTGAGCGAGCCCAGCATCCGGTAGGCGACGCCGCGGAGACGCGGGCGTTGCTCCTCGAAGCGCTGGGCGAGCCCGGCGGCTCCGGCGTCGGCGGGGATGTTCGGGGGCAGTGGTCACGTCCTCCCGATGGCTGGTGTCACGAGGATGACCCCCATTCCTGAACGGATGTGACCAGGAGTCGTGATGCACACCAGCCCGATCCATGCCGACACGTCGCAGATCCTCGTCACGGGCGGCACCGGAAGGCTCGGACCGCTCGTCGTCGAGCGGCTCCGTGCCACCGGTTGCCCGGTCCGGGTGCTCAGCCGGGGCAAGCACCCCCGCAGCAGCGTCTCGGATCCCGCCGTGAGCTTCGCGACGGCCGACCTCTCCACCGGCCAGGGCGTCGATGCTGCCGTCGCCGGCATCGACGTCATCGTCCACCTTGCCGGATCCCAGAAGGGCGATGGCGAGAAGGCGCGACATCTCGTCGCGGCCGCGGAGCGAGCCGGCGTCCACCACCTCGTCTTCATCTCGGTCGTCGGCGCGGACCGGATCCCGATGTCCAGCCCAATCGACCGGACGATGTTCGGCTACTTCGGCTCCAAGCGAGAGGCGGAGCGCGTGATCGAGGCATCCGCCGTGCCGTGGACGACCCTCCGAGCGACCCAGTTCTTCGACATCGCGCTGGTGACCGCCGAGGGCCTCTGCCGCCTGCCGGTCGCGCTCGTTCCGGCTGGACTCCGGTTCCAGCCGGTCGACACCGGCGAGGTCGCGGCCCGCCTGGCCGAGCTGGCGCTCGCGGCGCCCTCCGGATACGTGGCGGACCTCGCCGGCCCGCGGATCTACGAGCTGGCGGAGCTGGTCACGACCTACCTGGATGCAGCAGATCGTCGTCGACGGATCGTCCGGATGCTGGTGCCGGGGGCCGCGGCGCGGGCGATCCGCGACGGGGCGATCCTCAGCCCGGACCGCGCCGCCGGCCGGAGGACGTGGGAGGCGTTCCTCGAGGACCGCGTCGGCTCGCCGCGCGACCGCTCGCTCCCGGCCGGCGCGTCTCGCTGACCAGTTCAGGCGACGGGGACGACGGCTCGAGCCTGGACGGGACTGCGCATGGCGCTCAGCGAGACGCCGATCCCGTAGGTCAGGAACCGGCCTTCCGGCACGAGCTCCAGGACGACGGCGACCTCCTGGCGATCCGCCGGGACGAGGCGCCGGAGCTCGACGGGCAACCCTGGCCCCTGCTTCGCCGGGTCGGGCCGATGCACGATCGCTCGCGCCTGGAAGCTGATCGTCGCCGGCGGGATGGGAAGGAGCAGCGCGAGGAGACCGCCGCGCCGGACCGGGACGGTGATGGACACCCTTTGGTCGTCGACGATCTGCCGGGCTTTCCATCCGTCCGGGGCGACGGCGACGAACAGGCGGTGGTCGATCGCGGCGTGGACAACCCCGCTCGACCTGGGTTCGCCGTGAGGCGTGACGTAGGTCAGCACGGAAAACGACGCCTTCTCGAGTTCGTGCCAGACCTGCTCGACGCTCAGGCGCCTCGCCGGACCAGCCGCGTTGCGGATCGCGACGGACGCGCCCGCAGGTGTGACCGGGGTCGATACCGGGGACGTCGTCATGGCTCATGCCTCCACCGGATCCCGACGCCGTGGATCTCCGGGTTGTTCGCGATCGGGAACGCCGGTCGTTCCGGTGCCGAAAGCATCGCGCGCATGCCCGCTCGGGAACAGGGCCGACGAGCCCAACGGCAGGGCCGATCGGACTCGCGGCCCCGCGGGACGCGCATGACGAAGGGCCTGCCCGGGGAGGTACGACGGCACTCATCGCCGTATGCGCATGTGTCGATGATCGAGGCGATGGACGAGATCACGCTCCTCCAGGCCGAGGTCCTCCGGACGATGGCGCACCCGCGGCGGATCCAGATCCTCCACGAGCTCGCCGACGGGCCGATCGAGGTTCGGCGACTGGCGAGCCACGTCGGAGCGACCCAGCCGAACGTCTCCCAGCACCTCGCGGCGATGCGGTCGGTCGGTCTCGTCGACTCCGAGCGCGACGGGCGCGAGGTGCGCTACCGGCTCACGGACCGGCGATCCGTGGAGGCGTGCGAGCTCATGCGAACGGTGATCGCGGACCGGCTGCGCCGGCTCGCCGAGATGACCCGCGACGACGGCCCCCGGGTCGCCGCGGCGGCGGACTCGTCGGCCGCGATCGGATCGGCATCGAGGTGACCCTGATGGAAGAGCCCCTGAACCTCGTCCTCTTCTCGGGAACGGACGACAAGCTCAACGCCGCTGCGGTCCTGACCGCCGGCGCCGCCGCCCTCGGACGGCCGGTGAACCTGTTCCTCCAGTACT
>DATBPR010000293.1:0-3788 GCA_036561285.1 Candidatus Limnocylindrales bacterium
GCATCGCCTCGGCGAGGAAGGGCATGAGGATCCGGTTGACGATGAAGCCCGGCCGGTCCGCCGAGGCGATGACCTGTTTGCCCATGTCGGCGGCGATCGCCCGGACCGCCTCGTCCGTCGCGTCGCTCGTCACCGCTCCGCGGATCACCTCCACGAGCGGCATGACCGGGACCGGGCTGAAAAAGTGCATGCCGATGAAGCGGGTCCGGCGCTCCTCGCCGACCGCCGCCGCCAGTCGATCGATCGCGATCGACGAGGTGTTAGTCGCAAAGATCGCGCCCGCCGGCGCGACCCGGTCGAGCTCGCTCCAGAGCCGGGTCTTGATCGCGATGTCCTCGAAGACCGCCTCGACGACCACATCGACATCGCCGGCAGCGGCGGGGTCGTCGGTGGCCCCGATGCGGCCCAGGATGGCCTGGCGGTCCTCGGCAGTGAGCCGGCCCTTCGCGACGGATCGTTCGAGGTTGCCCGCGATCCGGTCCCGTCCGGCGGTCGCCCGGGCCAGCTCGGGTTCGTAGAGGGCCACCCGGCGGCCGGTCGCGGCGAGGGCCTGGGCGATCCCGTGACCCATCAGCCCGGCTCCGGCGACCAGCGTGCGCTCGCGCGCCATCACCGGCCAACCTGGCGTCCGGACGGACGGTCGTCGTCGAGGATCCCGCCCAGGAGCGCGTCGGCGGCGGCGTACGGGTCGAGCCGGTGGCCGGCGACGGCGGCGAGGGTGTCGCGGGTCTCGGCCCGGACCCGCTCCTCCTGGAGCCGGTCCCGGATCCGGTCGGCGACGATCGCCCAGACCTGCGCCTCGGCGCGGGCGAGCCGGGACTCCGCAGCGGCCTCGTCGTCGACGACCGCCCGCCGCCGGTCGAGCGCGTCGAGCAGCTCCGGGACGCCGGCGCCGGTCGCGGCCGTCGTCACGAGGACGTCGGGGCGCTTGGGCCGGGGTCGCGGGCGCACTCCGTCGCCCGTCGCCGTTCCGTCCGCCCGGCCGCTCCCCCCGGCCGCCACCGCCCCGGCGACGAGCATCGCCCGGAGCTGGGCGGCGGTTCGCTGCGCCCCGGGCTTGTCGCCCTTGTTGACGACGACGAGATCGGCTACCTCGAGGAGGCCCGCCTTGATCGCCTGGACCTCGTCGCCCATCTCGGGCGCCTCGAGGACGACCGTCGTGTCGGCGGCGGCGGCCACCTCGACCTCGCTCTGCCCGGTCCCGACCGTCTCGACGAAGACGAGGTCGAACCCGACGGCGTCGAGGACCGCCGTCGCGGACCCGGTCGTCGAGGCGAGGCCGCCGGCATGGCCGCGGGCAGCCATCGAGCGGATGAACACGTCCCGGTCCCCGGCGTAGGCCTGCATGCGAACCCGGTCGCCGAGCAGCGCGCCGCCGGTGATCGGCGACGACGGGTCGACGGCGACGACCGCCACGGACCGGCCGCGTCCGCGAACCTCGCCGATGAGCGACGCCACGAGCGTCGACTTGCCCGCGCCGGGTGGACCGGTGATGCCGACGACATGCGCGCGGCCGGCCAGTGGATAAAGGGTCCGGAGTGCCGGCTCGGCGAGCGGCGTCCGGTTCTCGACGGCCGTCAGGAGTCGGGCCAGCGATCGCCGGTCGCCCGCCAGAGCCGCGTCGGTGAGGGCCGCCGCCCGCTCGATCGGGTCCGACGGCGCCGCCGGGTCGGGCCGCGCCACGCTAGTCCCGGGGTCGCGCGTTGGCTCGGAGGTAGTCCGCGACCTCGGCGATCGTCGTCCCCGGCCCGAACACGCGGTCCACGCCGGCCTCCGTGAGGGCCGCGACGTCGTCATCGGGGATGATCCCGCCGGCCGTGACGAGGACGTCGTCGAGCCCCGCTTCGCGGAGCAGCCGGGTGATCCGCGGCAGCAGCGTCATGTGGGCGCCCGACAGGATCGACAGGCCGACGACGTCGACGTCCTCCTGGAGCGCCGCGGTCGCGACCATCTCCGGCGTCTGGCGGAGCCCGGTGTAGACGACCTCGAAGCCCTCGTCGCGCAGCCCACGGGCGAGGACCTTCGCGCCGCGGTCGTGACCGTCGAGGCCGGGCTTGGCGATCAGGACCTTGATCGGGCGGTCGGGCATGGCCGGATTGTGCCACGCGCGCCCGGCGCCTCGGCCGCGCTTGCGACTCGCGGGGACGCGGCGGATCATCCGCCCATGGCGCTCGATGCCGGCGCGGCCGCGCGCAAGCTCAAGCTCGGGACGGCGCGGTCGCCCGTGATCCTCAACGGCACGGCGGAAGACCGGGCGGCGTTCTCGGCGACCCGCGACGCGGCGATCCCCGACCACCTGAACGGCGACCACGACTGGATCCTGCTCTACGCCGCCGACCGCTCATCGCTCGAGGCTTCGCTCCATGCCGCGTCGGTCGCGCTCGCCTCGCCCGGCACGCTCTGGATCGCCTACCCGAAGGGCGCCTCGAAGACCCAGACCGACCTCACCCGCGACGCCGGCTGGGACGCGGTCCGCGACGAGGACCTCCGCTGGCTGAGCCTCGTCGCCATCGACGAGCGCTGGTCGGCGTTCTCGCTCCGCCACTCCCGGCCGGGCGAGCCGCCGCAGGACTTCCGCTGACGCCAACGGCCGCCGCGGGCGAAGCCCACGGCGGCCGTCGAGCCGTGACGGAGGTGGATCTCCGCCGATCAGCGGATCGCGAGGACCCGTCCCGCGCCGGGGATCACGGTGTGATCGGTCACGTAGATCGTTCCGTTGCGGGCGACGGCGACGTCACCCCCGATGGTGATCTGGCCGGCTGCGAGCTCGGTCCTCACGCCGCCCTTGATCCGGATGAGAGCGCCGCCGAGATCGCTGCTGCCGAAGAAGAGGTTGCCGACCCCGTCCTTGACCATCTCGACGACGTACAGGCTTCCGTCCGGCCCGAAGTCCAGGCCGGTGATGGATGTCAGGCCGCTGGCGAAGACGGTGCACGGTCCGCTGCTCGCGCTCGGGTCGCAGACGACGTTCCGGGCGCTGGGTGAGACGCGCCAGACCCGGGACGCGCCCGGCGTGAACGGGAAGCCCTTGAGCTCACCGACGTACCACCAGCCATCCGGTCCGACGGCGACCGTCGTCGGGACCGCCTCCGCCGGGAGCTGCGTCACGAACGGCGGCACCATGCCCGGTGGAAGGTGCGACGTCGAGACGACCGCGTTCGGGAACTTGGCGACGGTCTGGATGCTGCCGCCGGGACCGACCAGGTCCAGCTCGTTGCCGGCTGCGTCCGTCACGAGCGTTCGTCCACCGCCGAGGGACGTGATCCCGTAGGCGTTCGAATCGGTCGGGTTGGGTGGCTGGTCGAGGTCCGTCGTGTCGGGATGCGCGTTCCGGTAGGCCTGGATGTCGGCGATGACCCGGCCGGAGCGCGGGCTGAGCCGCAGGATCGAGTCGAACCGAGGATCGACGTTCTGTGGACCGCCGCCGATCGCGGCGACGGCGCCGCCGATTCCGGTCCGCACCGAGACGTTGACCGGCCCGGTCGTGTCGCCTTCCGGGCTCGTCGCCATCGGGAGCCCGTACGTGAAGGTCGCGACGGAGCGGCCGTGGATCTCGAGGATTCTGCCGGTTCCGGTCTCGGCCACGAACACGTGGCCGTTCGCCGCGACGTCGACGCCGCGAGGGTTGTTCAGGCCGTCCGCGACGACCGAGACCGAGGGCGCCGCGGTCGCGGGCGCCACGATCGTGAGACAGAGCAGGCTGCCGGCGAGTCCGGCGAGGAGGCGGCGGGGAGCTGGCACGCGCATCAAAGACTCCTGAAACGACATCCCCGGAGCACACGGCTCTA
>DATBPR010000294.1:0-7341 GCA_036561285.1 Candidatus Limnocylindrales bacterium
CCGGCCCAGGCCGCCCGCTCGTCATCGCGTTCCACGCCCGGTGGAGGACGAACGGCAGGTCGTCCACCCGCGACGGCTGCCACCACTCCTTGACGAGCGGCTCGAACACCCGCGGGTTGTCGGCGTGGTGCCGCCGCTCGAGCTCCTGGAACAGGCCGTGGCCGCGCATGTACGTGTGGGGCGAGCCGGTCGCGAGCGCCACCGCCGTCGAGTCGACGTAGGCCGTGCCCATCCCGATCACCGTGTTCATCGCGCCGGGACCGATGCTCGTGAACGCCAGCATCGGCCGGCCTGTCGCGCGGTACCAGCCGTCGGCGAGATGGACCGCCGACTGCTCGTGCATCACCTGGACGGTCCGGATCGCGTCGCGCCGGTCGAGCAGCGCGTCGGTGATGGCCCAGCAGCCGTGACCGGGAATGCCGGCGGCCAGCGTTACGCCCTCGTTGACGAGGTGCTCGACGAGGATCTGGGCCCCGGTCAGGCGGCGGGTCGGGGTGTCCATCGCGGTCATGATCGCACCCGGCCGCGACGAGGCGCCCACCCGCCCGGCAGCGGCGACGCGCTCGCCCGGAACCGGGGGTCGGAGGTAAGGTGTCCCCGATGCATCCGGACCCGTCGGGTGCGACGGAAGGGCAGGGTCGAGGCGAGATGACGCAGGTGGCCGAGCCGGGCAGTGCCCGGGCGGAGACGCAGGCAGGAACGACGATCGGCGCCGTCCACCACTGGATCGGCGGACGCCACGTCGAGGGGACGTCCGGCCGTCGTGGTCCCGTCTACGACCCGGCGACCGGCCGGCTGGCTCGCGAGGTCGACTTCGCGACGGCCGACGAGGTCGGCGCGGCGGTCGCAGCGGCCAGGGCCGCGTTCCCGGGCTGGCGCGCGACGTCGCTCTCGAAGCGGACCGAGATCCTGTTCCGGATCCGGAACCTCGTCGAGACCCATCGCAAGGAGATCGCCGCGCTCCTGACGGCCGAGCACGGCAAGGTCCCGTCGGACGCCCTCGGCGAGGTCGCCCGCGGTCTCGAGAACATCGAGTTCGCCTGCGGCATCCAGAACCTGCTGAAGGGCGGCTTCACCGAACAGGCGTCGACCGGTGTCGACGTCTTCCAGATCCGCCAGCCGCTCGGCGTCGTGGCGGGCATCACCCCGTTCAACTTCCCGGCCATGGTCCCGATGTGGATGTTCGCCAACGCGATCGCCTGCGGGAACACGTTCGTCCTGAAGCCGTCCGAGAAGGACCCCTCGGCATCGATCTACATCGCCGAGCTGCTCCACGAGGCCGGGGTCCCGGACGGCGTCTTCAACGTCATCCACGGCGACAAGGTCGCGGTCGACGCGATCCTCGAGCACCCGGACGTCGCCGCTGTCTCGTTCGTCGGCTCGACCCCGATCGCGCGATACATTTACGAGACGGGCACCCGGAACGGGAAGCGCGTCCAGGCGCTCGGCGGGGCGAAGAATCACATGATCGTGCTGCCCGACGCCGACATCGAGATGGCGGCCGACGCCGCCATCTCGGCCGGCTACGGCTCGGCGGGCGAGCGCTGCATGGCGATCGCGACGGTCGTGGCGGTGGGTTCCGTCGCGGATCCGCTCGTCGAGGCGCTCAAGCAGCGGCTTCCGAAGATCAAGGTCGGGCCCGGGACGGATCCCGAGGCCGAGATGGGGCCGCTCGTGACCCGCCAGCATCGCGACAAGGTCGCGTCGTACCTCGACTCGGGGAAGGCCCAGGGCGCCACGGTCGTCGCTGACGGCCGCGACCATCCCCTCTACGACGAGACCGACGGCGGCTTCTTCCTCGGCGTCTCACTGATCGACCACGTGAAGACGGACATGGACGCGTACCGGGACGAAATCTTCGGGCCGGTGCTGACGGTCATCCGCGTCGACACGTACGAGGAGGCCGTCCACCTCGTCAACGACAACCCGTACGGCAACGGGACGGCGATCTTCACCCGCGACGGCGGCGCCGCCCGGCAGTTCCAGTTCGAGGCGAACGCCGGGATGGTCGGGATCAACGTCCCGATCCCGGTGCCGGTCGCGTACTACAGCTTCGGCGGCTGGAAGCACTCGCTGTTCGGCGATCTGCACATGTACGGCCCCGAGGGGATCCAGTTCTACACGCGGGCCAAGATCGTGACCCAGCGCTGGCCGGACCCCGGCACATCGAAGATCGATCTCGGGTTCCCCCGGACGCGCTGATGGTCGACGCGCTCGACGGCCGGAACGGCCAGGTCTTCATCGCGAGCGCGGCCCGGACGCCGATCGGGCGGTTCGGCGGGGCTCTCGCGGAGACGCCGGCGACCGAGCTCGGTGGGGTCGCGATCCGGGCGGCAGTCGCGCGATCCGGCCTGCCCGAGGGCACGCCGATCGACGAGGTCCTGATGGGCCAGGTGATCCAGGCGGGCGTCGGCCAGGCGCCGGCCCGTCAGGCCGCCCTCGCGGCCGGGCTGCCGGACTCGACGTCCGCCACGACGATCAACCGGGTCTGCGGCTCGGGGCTGAAGGCGATCATGCTCGCGGCCGCGGAGATCCGGGCCGGCGATGCCGAGATCGTCGTCGCCGGCGGCATGGAGAGCATGAACCAGGCGCCGTTCCTCCTGCCGAGGGCCCGGTTCGGCTACCGGCTCGGCGACGGGAAGCTCGTCGACGCGGTCCTCCGCGACGGGCTGTGGTGCGCGTTCGAGGACTGCCACATGGGCACCCACGCCGAGCGCGTCGCGATCCACGACGGCGTGAGCCGGGAGGACCAGGACGCGTTCGCCCTCGCCTCGCACCGGAAGGCGATCGCCGCGATCGACTCGGGCCGGTTCGTCGACGAGCTCGCACCCGTCACGATCGTCGACGCGAAGGGCCGCGAGACGGTCATCGACGTCGACGAGGGGCCGCGGCGGGACACGAGCGCCGAGGCGCTGGCCCGGCTGAAGCCGGTCTTCGATCTGCCGACCGGCGAGGACCGCGGCAACGCGACGATGGGCACCGTGACGGCCGGGAACGCGCCGGGCATCACGGATGGAGCGGCGGCGACGGTCGTCGCGTCCGAGCGGGCCGTCGAGCAGTTCGGGCTGCGGCCG
Source organism: Candidatus Limnocylindrales bacterium (assembly GCA_036561285.1). GTDB lineage: Bacteria > Chloroflexota > Limnocylindria > Limnocylindrales > CSP1-4 > CF-46. Next base: position 3,075 of record DATBPR010000294.1, read on the forward strand.
CTGGCCCGGATCGTCGGCTATGCCCAGGCCGAGGTCGCCCCGAAGTGGCTGTTCCTCGCCCCCGTCCAGGGGGTGAAGCGACTCCTCGACCGGATCGAGCTGCCGCTCGAGGCGTTCGACCTGATCGAGATCAACGAGGCGTTCGCCGCCCAGACGATCGCCGACGGCCGCGAGCTGGGGTTCGACTGGGATCGCGTCAACGTCAACGGCGGGGCCATCGCGCTCGGCCATCCGATCGGCGCGTCCGGGGCGCGGATCGCCGCGACCCTCCTCCACGAGCTCCGGCGCCGCGAGGGCCGCTACGGGCTCGCAACGCTCTGCCTCGGCGGCGGTGGATCCGTGGCCATGGCGGTGGAACGGGTCGCAGACTGACCGCCGTCCGGACATGACGATCGCCCAGCTGCCCGCCCCGCCGCTCGCCGACACGCCGCTCGGCCGGACGATCGCGACCACCGACACCGACATCTGGAACGACTCGTGCGCGATGGACGAGCTGCACTATGCGATCTCGTTCGGTGCCGTGGGTGCGACGGCCAATCCGACGATCGTGATGGACAGCTGGAAGCACGAGCCGGAGGTCTGGCGACGGCGTGTCCGGGAGCTCGCCGCGGAACGGCCGGCGGCGGGCGAGGCCGAGCTGGCCTGGGCGGTGGTGGACGAGATGTCCGTCCGGGCGGCGCCGTTGCTGCTCCCGGCGTTCGCGGCATACCAGGGGCGGCAGGGTCGCCTCTCGACCCAGACCGATCCGACCCTGAATCGATCGGCGGCGGGGATGGTCGCCCACGGCCTCCACTTCCACGGGCTGGCCCCGAACATCATCGTCAAGTTCCCGGCGACCGCCGCCGGGATCGCGGCGATGGAGGAAGCGACCGCCGCGGGGATCAGCGTCAACACGACGGTCTGCTTCTCCGTCGCGCAAGCGGTGGCGGCGGCCGAGGCGATCGAGCGCGGCCTGCGGCGGCGAGAGGCCGCGGGCGACTCGACGGCGTCGATGGGGCCGGTCGTCACGATCATGATGGGCCGGCTCGAGGATTCGCTCCGGGTCGATACCGAGCGCGATGGGATCATCGCGGACCCCTCGTCCCTGCCGTGGTCGGGCGTCGCGGTCTTCAAGAACGCCTACCGGCTGTTCCGCGAGCACGGCTACCGTTCGCGGCTCCTCGGTGCGGCGATCCGCCACCACCTCCACTGGTCCGAGCTCATCGGCGGGGACGTCGTGATCACGATGCCGTCGGCGTGGCAGAAGCGCTTCAACGCCTCGTCCATCGAGGTCCGGGCGCGGATGGACGACCCGGTCGACCCGGCGATCGTCGACGAGCTCCGCGCCCACTATCCGGACTTCGTCCGGGCGTTCGAGCTCGACGGGCTCTCCATCGACGAGTTCGACGGCTTCGCGCCGACGCGGCGCACCCTGCGGGCCTTCATCGCGGCCTATCACGAGCTGCTCGCCCAGGTGACGGACGCGATGATCCCGAACCCCGACGTCCGCGGCGCCTGAGGCGTGACCGGCTCCGGGGTCGCTCAACGCGCGCTGCCGAACGAGCTCGCGCCCGACCAGCTCCGGCTGCGGCGTGATGCGGACGGGGGCGTCTCGGTCACGCCCGAGCGGGCCGGCTGGCGCTACCTGTCGTTCGCGGCCCACCGGCTGGCGGGCGCCGGCATCCGGCTTCCGGTCGCCGCGGGCCAGGAGACCTGCGTCGTCGTCCTGTCGGGCCGGGACGTGACCCTCCGCGATGGCGAGGGCGGGACGTGGTCGCTGCCGGGGCGCGAGGGCGTCTTCGCGGACCGGCCGTCGGCGCTGTGGCTGCCCGATGGCCGCCCGCTCGAGATCTCGATCGGCCGAGCGCCGGCGACGGGATCCGCTGTCGTGATCGTGGCCCGGGCACCCCGGAGCGATCGCGACGGCGTGTCGAAGGAGCCCATCCCGATCCTCCCGAGCGACGTCGTCGTGGAGACCCGCGGCGCGGGCAACGCCACCCGGCAGATCCACCACATCGTGGCGCCCGCCTTCCCGGCCGATCGCCTGGAGCTCGTCGAGGTGTTCACGCCCTCCGGCAACTGGTCCAGCTGGCCGCCCCACAAGCACGACGTCGACGCGATGCCGGGCGAGGCCGTCCTTGAGGAGATCTATCACTACCGCTTCCGGCGGCCCGAGGCCTGGGCGGTCCAGCGCCTGTATCGGGCGGATCGCTCGCGGGATGCCTTCTTCGAGGTCCGGGACGGCGACGTCGTCCTGGTTCCTGACGGCTACCACCCCTTTGCCGCGGCCCACGGCGACGACGCCTACTACCTCAACGCGCTGGCCGGCGACCGGCGGACGATGGCCTGCTCGTTCGATCCGGACCTCGACTGGGTCCGCGAGACCTGGGCCTCGCTGCCGGCCGATCCTCGGGTCCCGCTCGTGCCGCCCGCCGCGGAGCCCGCCGGGGCCTGAATCCGCCGGGCGAGACGCTCGATCCGGGCCGCGAGACTTCGCTCGATGGCCGGGTCGCCCATCCCGAGGCGCCGTCGCCGCTCCGCGAGGACCGCTGCCCGACGTGCCGCCTCCGCGGCGCCGGCCGGATCTCCGAGGCGATGCTCGCGCAGCTTCGCGACCTCGGTCCAGGCCTGGATCGCGACGGTTCCGCCGCGGCCCGTCAGGTCGTGCCAGGCGGCGACGGCTTCGTCGAACCGGCCCATCCGCCGCAGCAGCCGGGCACGTTCGATCGCGATCCGCTCCCCGGTCCAGGGGGAGTCGAGGCGCCCCTCGACCACGCGCGACCAGCTCGGCGGTCGGCGGGCCCCGCCGACATCCGCCACCCGATGCGGGTGCCACCAGGGCCGGCGCGGATCGTCGTCATCGATCGCGCCGTCCGGGACCGCGAGGGCCGGCTCGCGCTCCGCCGCCGGCGCGGACTGCGGCGGGGCCGGCTCGACCGCGAGGGCGGCGTCGAGACAGTCGAGCGCCTCGGCGAGCCGCCGGTTCCGGGCGAACGCGCGGGACAGGCCGGCGAGATCGCCGCGCGGCGCCGTCCGCCGCGCGACCGGATCCGCGTAGTCGGCATCGATCCGCCCGAGCAGCCGCGCCAGGGACCGGACGTCCTCGCGGTTGTGGCGGACGACCTGCATCAACGGCTCGGCCGGGGCGCCGCGGAGGAAGTCGAGGAACCGGCGGGGGATCTGCCAGCCCTCGACGTCGTCGTGGCGGTACGTCCCGAGCAGCTCGGTCTCGACCGTCCGCAGCCGGGCATCGGCCATCCGGTGCCGGAACACCCGGCGGACGAACGGCAGCAGGTCCAGGTGACCGGCCAGGGGCGGCGCGGAGGCCCGCGTCATCCGGTACCGGGCAACGAGGAGCGGCCAGTCGAAGCCGCGCCCGTTGTAGGTCACGAGCCAGGCGTCGGGCGGGAGGTGGCGGGCGAGGCGGGCGAGCAGGCCGGGTTCGGCGGGATGGTCGGGCAGCAGGAGCTGGGCCTGGCGGAACCGATCCTCCTCCCACCACCCGAGCCCGATCAGGAACGCGACCGTTCCCGACGCCGTCGCGAGCCCGGTCGTCTCGGTGTCCAGGCAGACGAGGGGGACCTCCGGCGGCGGCATCCCCGGCAGGGCCGCGAGCCGCGCCCGATCGAGCGGGAGGATGACGGTGGCCGGATCGCACCGGACCACCGGGCCCGCCGGGTCCAGGAGGAGCTCGCCGTCGACCGCCGCCGCCAGCCGCTCCCCGAGCGCGATCGACCCGCGGCCGACGCCGCCGTCCCCGCGGTCGCCCGGCTCTCGGCCGGATGCCGCGAGCGTCGCCCGGTAGTTCGCCAGGCGTCGCTCGAGGGTCGCGCCGCTCATCCGACGGCCGCCATCGCCGCCGAGTCGTCCGCCGGAACGTCCGGGCCTTGCGTCAGTCGTGCCAGGAGCCGCAGCGCGAGCGCCCGCGCGTCGACGTCCGGCTCGAGGCGCGGCCCGGTGCAGGCCGGGCAACCGCTGTCGCAGTCGCAGCCGCGGATCAGCTCCGCCGCGCCCGCCACGAGCTCCTCGTGGCGGTCCCACAGCCGGGGGCTCAGCCCGATCCCGCCAGGCACCGCCTCGTACAGGTAGATCGTCGGCGCCTCGTGATGAGGGGAGCGAACCTGGGTCACGAGGCCGAGGTCGCGCGGGTCGACCATCAGGAGGACCGCGGCGACGGTCTGGATCGCCCGGCCCGCGCCCATCAGCGCAATGTCGAGCTCGTTCCGCCGCCAGCCACCGGCCGCGCCCTCGGCGGTCAGCCAGTAGGCGGTCGTCTGGAGCTCGAGCT
>DATBPR010000295.1:0-4260 GCA_036561285.1 Candidatus Limnocylindrales bacterium
GGCGGCCACGACTACCGCAAGGTGTATGCCGCCTACAAGGCCGCCACCGAGCACACCGGCGCCCCGACGGTGATCCTCGCCCACACCGTGAAGGGCTGGACGCTCGGGCCGGGCGTCGAGGCCCGGAACATCACCCACCAGGCCAAGAAGCTGTCCGAAGCCGAGCTGAAGATCTTCCGCGACCGCATCGAGCTGCCGATCCCGGACGCGAAGATCAAGGACGCGCCCTACTACCACCCGGGTCCGGACTCCGAGGAGGTCCAGTACCTCCGCGAGCGTCGCAAGGCCCTCGGCGGCTTCGTGCCGCGGCGAGCGGTCCGGAAGGCGCCGCTGCCGAAGCCCGCGGCGACGATGGATGCCGAATTCGCCGGCGGCTCGGACACCGCGGTCTCGACCACGATGGTCTTCAGCCGGATCCTGCGGAACCTCATCCGCGACAAGGAGCTCGGGCCTCGGATCGTGCCGATCATCCCGGACGAGGCACGGACGTTCGGCATGGACCCGCTGTTCAAGGAGGTCGGGATCTACGCCGCGCTGGGGCAGCGCTACGAGCCGGTCGATTCGGACCTCGTCCTGTCCTATCGCGAGGCGGTCGACGGCCAGGTCCTCGAGGAGGGCATCACCGAGGCCGGCTCGATGGCGTCGCTCCAGGCCGCCGCGACGTCCTACGCGACCCACGGCTTCCCGATGATCCCGTTCTACATCTTCTATTCGATGTTCGGCTTCCAGCGGACGGGCGACCAGATCTGGGAGCTCGCCGACGCCCGTGGCCGCGGCTTCATGATGGGTGCGACGGCCGGGCGGACGACCCTGAACGGCGAGGGCCTCCAGCACGAGGACGGGCATTCGCACCTCCTCGCCTCGACGATCCCGATCATCCGTTCGTACGACCCGGCCTACGCATACGAGCTGGCGGCGGTCGTCCGCGACGGCGTCGAGCGGATGTACCACCACGGCGAGGACGTCTTCTACTACATCACCCTCTACAACGAGAACTACGCCCAGCCGAAGCGGCCCGAGGGCGTCGAGGACGGGATCATCCGCGGCCTGTATCGGTTCGCCGAGGCGCCCGACCTGGGCCCGAAGGCCCATCGGGCCCGGCTGGTCGGTTCCGGGGCCATCCTCCAGCAGGTGATCGCCGCCCGCGATCTCCTCGCCGAGGGGCCCGGGATCGCCGCCGAGATCTACTCGGCGCCGTCGTTCCCGCTCCTGCGCCGCGACGCCCTCGAGGCGGAGCGGTTCAACCGGTTGAACCCGAAGGCGACGCCGAAGGTGCCGTACGTCTCGACCGTCCTCGGTCCGGACGGCGGGCCGATCGTCGCCGCGTCCGACTGGATGCGGGCACTGCCCGACATGGTCTCGCGCTGGCTGCCGCCGTACTACGTCTCGCTCGGCACGGACGGCTTCGGGCGGTCCGACACCCGCGAGGCGCTGCGGTCGTTGTTCGAGATCGATCCGCCCCACATCGCGGCGGCCGCGGTCAGCGAGCTGGCGCGCTGCGGCGCGATGCCCGCCGACAAGGCCGCCAGGACGATCGCCGACCTCGGAGTCGATCCGAAGAAGCTGGATCCCACCGCGGTCTAGGCCGTCTGCCGCACCGGCCGATCTCGATGGCGCGTCCCGCGATCGGGCCGGGCCTGAGCCTGAACAATGAGCGTCCCGCACTTGCGTCGGATCGTGCTCGCCCGAGACTGGCGAGCGTTCCAGGAGTGGGTCAATGCATGTCTGTGAGCAGGCATGGCCAAGCGAGAGGGGTGCAAACCGATGCGCGACAAGAGAATCACGGCACGAGCGTTCCACGACGCCGGCGGGGTGGAGGACTGGCGGGTGCTGTTCTCGGGCGCGCACGCCTATTTCGGCGTCCGGTCGTTCGCGGAAGGAGCCAGGTTGGTCGCCGCGATCGCGGAGGTGGCCGAGGTCGTGGGCCACTTCCCGGACGTGGACCTTCGGCCGGAGGGAGTGACCGTCCGGACCGCTTCCGGAGAGTACGGCGCCCTGAACGAGCGTGATGTCGAGCTGGCCCGTCGGATCTCGGTCGAGGCTCGGAGACTGCACACCCAGCCAGACCCCTCCCAGGTTCAGGTCGTCGGCATCGCCGTGGCACAGGACGCCGGCAGCGACACAGGTCCGTTCTGGGCTGCCGCCCTCGGATATCGAAGCCTCGGAGCGAACGAGGACGTCGTCGACCGGCACCGTCGCAATCCGCACGTGTCGTTCCAACGCCTCCACCCACCCAAACCGGGTCGTGGCCGGACGCACATCGACGTCAGCGTGCCGGCGGATCAGGCAGAAGCGAGGGTCGCGGCGGCGCTGGAGGCGGGCGGCCGGCTTGCCGACGAGACGCACGTGCCCAACTGGTGGACACTCGCCTCGCCCGAGAACCACGGCGTCGACATCGCGGCCTGGCCGGACTTCGAGGACAACGAGGGCTGAGCCGCGGGCCAGATCCCGACGAACGAGAGCGCCGACCGCGGCAGCCGACGGCCGGCGGACAGCCATCCGGCCGCGCGATCCGCCGCCGTTACGCCACTGATAGAGGATGGTCGCGCGACGGTGTGCGGGCGCGTCCGGCGTCATCCTACGGTCGCCTCATTCAACGCCGACCGTCCGAGGCCCATCGGGCGGTCGGCGTCGTCACAGATGAGGAGACGCTCGCATGTCCGACAACGACCTGAACCAGACCCGGCAGCCGCTCGACGACCACGGCATCGACGATCGCGATCGCACGTACGACACGTCGACCGGGACCGCTCCGGAGAACCAGGAGCACGGCCGGGAGGCCGTCGGTGCCGGGGCGGGCGCGCTCGGCGGCGCAGCCGTCGGGATGGCCGTCGGCGGTCCCGTCGGCGCCGCGGTCGGCGGTGTCATCGGTGCGGCCGGCGGCGCGATGGCCGGTGAGGCGACCGAGGGCGATGACGAGGCCGGCTCGGGCGCCGGTGGTGCGGCCGGCGGGCTGGCCGGCGCCGCAATCGGCGGGGCGATCGCCGGACCTCCCGGTGCGGTCGTCGGTGGCGCCGTCGGCGCGGCCGGTGGCGCGGGCGTCGGCGACCAGGCCGAGGAGGAGACCGAGGAGTCCCATCCGAAGACCGAGTCAGAGGTGCCCCGCGTCTAACTCCGCGAGCCCACGAACCGAGGTCCGGTCGTCGACCGGGCCTCGGTTTCCCGATTCCCGGTGCCGCATCACGAGGACGCCGTGATCCCGTCGCTCCGCATCGCCCAGATCGTTCCCCCCATCGAGCGTGTCCCGCCGGAGAGCTACGGCGGCACCGAGCGCGTCGTGTTCGAGCTGGTCACGGAGCTCGTGCGCCGCGGCCACGACGTGACGACGTTCGCCTCCGGCGACTCGGCGGTGCCCGGCACGCTCGTCCCGACCGAGCCACGGGCGCTTCGGCCGGCCGGTCACGGTGGCGACATCAGCGGCTTCCTGATCTCGACGACGCTGCAGGCGATCGCGCGACAGGCCGAGTTCGACATCCTCCACAGCCACCTCGAGTGGTATTCGCTCGTCCTGCGCCGCGCCGTCACCCGGCCGTTCGTCGCGACCTTCCACGGGCGGCTCGATGTGCCCTGGTCACGAACGGCGTTGGCCGATTCACCCGACGGCCTGGTCGCGATCAGCGAATCGCAAGCCTCCGACCACCCGACTGTCCCGTGGACGATCGTCCACAACGGCCTGACGCTCGACGCCGCCCCGTTCGAGCGAAGGCGCTCCGACGACCTCGTCTTCGTCGGCAGGGTGACGCCGGAGAAGGGGATCATCGCGGCCATCGAGATCGCCCTCGCGAGCGGACGCCACCTGAAGATCGCGGCCAAGGTCGGCCCGACGCCGCCCGAGCAGGACTACTACCGCGAGGTCTTCGAGCCGGCCCTGAAGCGGGCCGGAGCCTCGGTGGAGTTCGTCGGCGAGCTGTCCGGCGACGACCGTGACGCGCTGATGGCCCGGGCCCACGCCGTCCTGATGCCGGGCTCGTGGCCGGAGCCGTTCGGCCTGGTCGCGATCGAGGCGCTCGCCTGCGGCGCGCCGGTCCTCGCCCGCCGGGTCGGCGGGCTCGGCGAGATCATCCGCGAGGGCATCGACGGCTTCTTCGGCGACGACGTCACCCAGCCCGCGTTCCTGGTCGACCGGATCGACGAGCTCGATCGAGGGGCGATCCGGGCGTCCGTGATCGACCGCTTCTCCGCCTCTCGCATGGCCGACGGCTATGAAGCCCTCTATCGACGAATGGTGGACGGTGCCGCGGTCGATTCCGCCGTCGCCGA
>DATBPR010000296.1:0-2462 GCA_036561285.1 Candidatus Limnocylindrales bacterium
AGCCCCGGCCGAGGAAGCCGCCCCGGCGAAGAAGCCGCGTGCCAGGAAGGCCGTCGCGGCCTCGACCAACGGGACGGAAGCCGCCGTCGCGGCATCGTCGTCGAACGGCACCGCGCCGGACGCAGCCGCCGAGCCCACGGCGGAGACCGAGAAGAAGACCCGGAACCGGAAGGTCGCCGCCAAGGAGGTGGCGAAGTAGCGCGGGCTCGCGGGGATGCGCCTCGGCGGATCCCGACCCGGTCGTGTGTCGCCTGTCGCACGCCCCGGCCCAAGCGAGACCTCGTCCGGATCGTCCGGACCCCCGACGGGCAGATGAAGATCGACGAAACCGGCCGGCTGGCCGGCAGGGGAGCCTACCTCTGCAGGGACGCCGGCTGCTGGACCCGCGCCGTCGAGCGCAGCGCCCTCGGGCGGGCGCTCGGGGCAGCGGTCCCGGACGACCTGCGCACGACGCTGGCGGCCGGGCCGACGACAGTGAACATCGAAGGAGGAATAAGTGGCCAGGAGTAGGAGCGGCACCCGCGGCCGACGCGGGCCCCGCAAGCCACCGCGTCGTCCCGGCGACGCACAGTCGGCGGTCCAGACGATCGATCCGCGTGAGCGCGGCGCGATCGAGCTGCCGACGACGATCACGGTCAAGGAGCTGGCGGAGCTGCTGGCGGTCAACCCCGCGGACGTGATCCGCGAGCTGATCAAGAGCGGCATCTTCGCCACGATCAACCAGCTGATCGACCGCGACACCGCGTCGCTCGTCGCCGGCGAGCTCGGCTACGAGGTGGCGGAGGCCATCGCGCCGGCAGCCGGCGTGGCGACCGACGGCGAGGAGACCGTCGCCCCGGCTCCCGCCGCGAAGGAGGTCCTCTTCGAGGAGGACGACCAGGCCGATCTCCTGCCGCGCGCCCCGATCGTGACCGTCATGGGCCATGTCGACCACGGCAAGACCAGCCTGCTCGATGCGATCCGGACGACCGAGGTCGCGGCCGGCGAGCGTGGTGGCATCACCCAGCACATCGGCGCGAGCGAGATCGAGCACGGCGGCAAGCGGGTTGTCTTCCTCGACACGCCGGGCCACGAGGCGTTCACGGCCATGCGGGCCCGCGGCGCGAGGGTCACCGACATCGCGGTGGTCGTCGTCGCGGCCGACGATGGCGTGATGCCCCAGACCCTCGAGGCGATCAGCCACGCCAAGGCGGCGAAGGTGCCGATCGTCATCGCCCTCAACAAGATTGACAAGGCCGATTCGAATCCCGACCGGGTAAAGACCGAGCTGTCCGAGGCCGGCGTCATCGTCGAGGAGTACGGCGGCGACACCCCGCTCGTGCCCGTCTCGGCGCGGACCCGGGTCGGGCTCGACGAGCTGATCGAGATGATCCTGCTCGTCGCCGACCTCCAGGAGCTCAAGGCCAACCCGCAGCGGGCGGCCGTGGGCACGATCGTCGAGGCCCAGCTCGACAAGAACCGCGGCGCCGTCGCGACCGCGATCGTCCAGACCGGCACGCTCCGCGTCGGCGACGTGATCGTCGTCGGCGAGACCTTCGGCAAGGTCCGGGCGCTCGAGGACGAGGCGGGCAAGCGACTGACGAAGGCGGGCCCGTCGTCGGCCGTCGTCGTCCTCGGCCTCTCGGCCGTCCCGGAGGCGGGTGACATCCTGCGCGTCGTCAGCGACGAGAAGGAAGCCCGGACGATGGTCGAGAGCCGCAAGGCCGCGACTGCCGCCAAGGGCGGCGAGGGCAGCGGACGGGCGACGCTCGAGGACCTCTACCGCCAGATCCAGGCCGGTCAGGCCAAGGAGCTGCGGATCATCCTCAAGTCCGACGTGTCGGGCTCGCTCGGCGCGATCACCCACGCCCTCGAGCAGCTCAACCAGGACGAGATCCGGATCAACGTCCTCCACGAGGGCGCCGGCGACATCACTGACAACGACGTGATGCTCGCGTCCGCCTCGGACGCGATCATCGTCGGCTTCAACACGAAGATCACCGAGACGGCCCGCCGGGCCGCCGACGCCGAGGGCGTCGACGTCCGCCTGTACGACATCATCTACAAGCTGACGGACGACATCTCGGCCGCCCTCCTGGGCCTCCTGGAGCCGGAGATCGTCGAGGTCGTCGAAGGCCGGGCGGAGGTTCGCCAGATCTTCCGGGTCGGCAAGAGCACGGTCATCGCCGGCTGCTTCGTCACCGACGGGCGGATCGTCCGCGGCGGCGCTCGCGTCTGGCGCGGCGGCCGGATCATCACGACCGATCGGATCGAGTCGCTCCGGCGGTTCCGTGACGACGTCCGCGAGGTCCAGCAGAACTACGAGTGCGGCATCGGCCTCGCAGGGTTCAACGACCTCGAGGAGGGCGACATCATCGAATGCTTCACGCAGCAGACGGTGAGCCGCATCGCGAGCTGAGAAGCCACGGGCCGGCCGGCGAGGTTCGGAGTGGCCGATGACGCAACGGACTGACCGGATCGAC
>DATBPR010000297.1:0-5123 GCA_036561285.1 Candidatus Limnocylindrales bacterium
GCGATCGGATGGGTGACGTACGGCTCGCCCGTCGCCCGGCGTTGGTCCTGGTGGGCCTCGACGGCGAGGTCGAACGCCTGCTCCACGGGTGCCAGGTCGGCCTGCGGGTAGTGCTCGCGGACGGTCGCGACGAGCTGCGTCCGGAGGGCCGCGAGGTCCGGCTCGACGATCTTCGCGGCGGACGTTGTCGACCCGTTCGTGCGGCGCGGTCCCGTCGGCTTGGGCGTGCCCTCGGCCTTCGCCCGGCGCTTCGCGGCGTGGGTCGTCGGCACGGCGCTGCCGGCCTCGGCGGTGACGGCGCGAGCCGCGCCGCCCGCCGACGCCTTCCGATCGTCGGGCGTCGTCCCGGGCTGGGTCATCGGCCGAAGGATACAGCCGGGCGTCCGGCGAGCCGCCGGATCGCGGCCCGGATCCGTCTCATCCGCCGAGCAGCCCGCTCACGTCGAGGCGGCCGACGAGGCGCAATCCGGCGGGCACGACCTCCACGGTCCGGAGCTGGAGGGGCAGCGACGGATCGATCCGGACGATCGGTGCCGTCCCCAGCGGCGTGGAAAGGGCGAGCGAGCCGTCGTCGGCGATCACGAGGGATGCCTCGGCCGTCAGGCCGGGCGTGACGATCCGGAGGCGGTCCGGCTCGATGAGGTCCACGGACGAGGCGGTGACGCCGAACTGCCGCTGGACGGCGGCCTGGACGAGCGCCTCGACGGTCGCCCGGTCGACCGTGATCGTGGCCGCCGCGGCGTTGGCGGGCCCGTCGAGCTCGATGGACGAGGCGGCGGCGGTCCCGCCCCGTCCGTCGGCGATCTCCGCGTCCTCGATCGTCCCGTGGACCTGGCTGGCCTTGCGGGCGAAGAGATCCACTCCGTCGAGGATCAGCGTGAGGTGCCGGGCGCGGAGCGCCTTCCAGGCGACGTCCGAGGCGTCGATCGCGATCCGGTCGGCATGGCCGAGCAGGAGCCGCGGCGGCGGGTCCGCCGTCGCGGTGATCGTCGTCGAGGAGGACTGGTAGCCGGTCGACTGCAGCGCGCTGCCGATCAGCGCCGACACGATCGGAGCCGGGGCGAACCAGGCGATCGCCCCGAGGAGCGCGGCGGCGAGGACGAGGACGAACAGGCAGCCGCGCATCGCCGGACCTCAGCCGCCGCCCGGGCCGGGGGCGTCACTCCGGTAGCCCAGCGCGGCGAGGGCCCCCTCGGCCGTCGATCGCTCGTCGTACGGGACCGGGCCGTCGGGGCCGATGATCGACTGCTCGTGGCCCTTCCCCGCAAGCAGGACGATGTCGCCGGGCCTTGCGCGCTCGAAGGCCGCGGCGATCGCCGCCGGCCGGTCGCGGATGAGCAGCAGATCGCGATCCCGCCGCCGGCCGGCATCCTCCGCCCCGCGGGCGATCTCGTCGAGGATCGCGTCCGGGTCCTCGCCGCGGGGATCCTCGTCGGTCGCGACGACCAGCCGGGCGACGCCGCCGGCGATCCGGCCCATCATCCGGCGCTTCTCGACGTCGCGCTCCCCGGCCGACCCGAACACGGCGATCAAATCCCCACCGCGGGCCGCCGCGAGGGGGGCCAGCAGCCCGAGGACCTTCTCGAGGCTCGCCGGGCTGTGGGCGTAATCGATGACCACGCCGAACGGCTGGCCGCGGTCCAGGCGCTCCATCCGGCCCGGGACACCGGTCACGGACGCCAGGCCGTCACGGACCGCGGCCGGATCGAGGCCGAGGACCTCGCCGACGGTCACGGCCGCGAGCGCGTTGTGGACGTTGAAGCGTCCCAGGAGACGGACGGTCAGGTCGGCCGCGCCGCTCGGCGCGACGTAGGCGATCCGCAGGCCCTGCGCGTCCTCCTCGACCCGCGTGGCCCGGATGTCCGCCGCCGGATCCGTGCCGTACGTCAGCACCCGCGCGCCCGCCTCCTGGGCCACGCCGATGAACGAGCCGGCCGTGGGGTCGTCCGCGTTGACGATCGCCGCCTTCGGCCAGTCGCGACCGGCCAGCCGTTTGGGCGGGTTGGTCGGGCCGGGGGCGAGCCGCTCGAAGAGCGACAGCTTCGCGTCGCGGTACGCCTCCCACGAACCGTGGAACTCGAGGTGCTCGTGGGTCAGGTTCGTCAGGATCGCGAGGTCGTAGGCGATCCCGAGGACGCGGTCCGCGGCGAGGCCGTGCGAGGTCGTCTCGACGACCGCCGCGGCGTTGCCGTGGTCGACCATCGCCCGGAGGGCCCGCTGCAGCGCGGGGGCGCCCGGCGTGGTCGTGTGCTCGGGGTTTGCCTCGCGCACGGTCCCGATCCGGGTCGCCACCGTGCCGATGAGCCCGCTCGAGACGCCGGCGGCCTCCAGCGCGGCCGCGACGAGGAACGAGGTCGTCGTCTTGCCGTCCGTGCCGGTGATCCCCACGACCCCGAGACGGTGCGACGGATCGCCGTACCACCAGGCCGCCGCCTCGGCGAGGGCGGCCGCGGACCGGTCGACGACGAGCTGGGGCAGCGCGACCTCGGGGATCGGGTGGTCGACGATCGCGGCTGCCGCTCCGTCCGCGGCCGCCATCGCGACGAACTCGTGGCCGTCGACGTGCAGGCCGGGCACGGCGACGAAGAGCGACCCCGCGCCGACCCGCCGTGAGTCGTCCGTCACGCCCCGGATCTCCACCCCCGCCAGCGCCGCCGCTCCGATCGCGCGTCCCTCCTCCCGGGCGCCCTGGAGGCGTCCCCGCGCCCCGAGCCGCTCGATCAGGCCGCCCAGCGGCCGCCCGCCCGCGGGCTCGGCCGCCGCCAGGAGCGCCGCGATGGTCGCGGGCTCGTCTGGTGGCGTCATCGCCGCCCGATCACGCGACCCAGCCGGGTCATGGCCCGCCCGAGCCGGTAGCGACCCGGGTCGAGGACGCGCTCGTGGGCGCCGCTGAGCTCGAGCCAGACCCCGCCGAACGACCGCTTGTGCTGGTACAGGCCCCACATCTCCTCGCCTTCGCGCGGCTCGCGACGGGCCTCCGCGACGTCCACGCCGCCGAGATCCATCTCCGCCCGGCCTTCCCTCAGGGCGATCTGGATCGCCCGCCAGCGGAGCAGGTGGAGCGCGCCGGGATGATCCCGCCGCGCCTCGGCGTGATCGCCCGAATGGACGGTGGAGAGCCGCTCGCCGTGTCGGTACAGGACGAGCCCCGCCTGCGGCGCGCCGTCCGGCGCCCGGGCCTCGAGGAGGATCAGGTGACCCGCCCGGAGCGCGGCCCGCCACCAGGCGAGCGCGGTCTCCCGCGGCCCGAACGAGAAGTGGCGGCGCTCGCCGGTCTCGAGGAGCAGGTCGTAGAAGCGATCGAGGGCGATCTCGGTGGGCTCGGAAGGGGCCGTGAAGCCCTCGCCGGGCCGGCCGGGCGTCAGCCGCCCGTCGTGGCGGACGACGACGATGCCCTCCTCCTCCGCCTTCCGGATCCGCTGCCGGGTCGACTTGCCAAACCCGGCGTGGATCGTCTCCTCGTCGGCGCCGGCGAGCGGCAGGCTCACCCGGTGGCGGGACGGCTGGATCTCCTCGATCGGATGGAAGCCGACCGCCGCCAGCCGGGCCGGGTAGCCGGTGTCTGCGGGGATCTCGGCATCGGTCGCCACGACGGCCACGCCCTGCTCCGCGAGGTGATCGACGAGGGAGCCGAGCCGCTCCGCGATCTGGTCGGGCGGCTGCCCGGACGAGATCGGGCCGCGCGGGATGTACGCCGACCAGCCACCGACGACCGCCAGCGGCCGGCGCAGGACGAGGACCGCGGTGCCGTCCTCGTAGACCAGCTGATCCGTCTCCCAGCCGGTGCCGCGACGGTGCTCGGCCCAGGCGGCGGACTGGAGGACGTGGCCGCCGACGACGTCGACGGTCCGCTCGTCCCAATCGCCCAGCTCCTCTGGCGTTGCCGCTCGGAGCGACGTCAAGCGGCGTCGCCCCCGGTGTAGGCGCTCGCCTGGGCGCCACCGGCGATCCCGTGCCGTCGCCGGGCGTACCAGACCCGGGCTCCCTGGCCGCGGATGTAGGCCTGCCGGCCGAGCGGATCGAGGACAAGGTCCCACGCTCCGATGTAGCGCACCTCGCGGCCCCCGAAGCCGGTCTTGAAGTGGGCGATCCCGCCGGTTGCGAGACCCCACAGGTCGTAGCTCGTCGCGCCCTGCTCCCGCGAGGACCGGATCGCCTCCCATTTCAGGAGGTAGTTGGCCCGGCTCTCGCCACCGTCCGCGGTCATCCCGCCGTAGGGCTCGACGACTCGTGTCCCGCACCGGACGAGGAAGAGCGTCGCGACGGCCTCGCCGTCCGGTCGGCGGGCAAAGAGCAACCGGGCGCGGCCCGCGGGCGCGTAGGCCTCCCAGATGTCGCGGTAGGCCCCCTCCGTCCGGATCAGGAAGCCGGCCCGGTCCGCCGTCTCACGGTAGATGCGATAGAACTCGGGCAGCGAGTCGCCCTCCGCGTCGGTCACGGTGATTCCGCCCGCCCGGGCCTTGTTGACGTACTGCCGCCACTTCTTGCGCAGGTCGCCCCAGAGCGCATCCTCGTCCGCCCCGAGGTCGACGATCCGGGTGGCGTTCGGCTGGATCGGGTCGGCGGGGCGCCAGCCCGCGGCGCGGAGGGCGTGACGGATGGCGCCCTCCCGGTCCTGCGCGCCGCCGGCCTCGATCTCCGGGTCGATCCGGAGATGGGCGATCCGGTCCGGGCGAGCCCGCAGGCTCCGCCGCGCCTCGTCCGTGAAGGCGACGACCGCGTCGGCCGTCCAGGCCGCGGTCACGGGACCGCGCGGGGCGTAGGCGATCGTCCACGGCAGCGGCCGCGGCCGGCGGACCAGGATCTGCGCCGCGATCGCACCGTCGGGGATCTCGTCCGTGGGGCCGGTCGGCGTCGCGCCGGCGACGATCCGGTCCGCTCCCCAGCCGTTGACCGCCTTGACCCGCGCCCAACCGCTCAGCTGGAGATAGGAGCCCGGGTTTCCGCGCTCGGCGAACGTGTCCCACGCCGCGTCACCCGGGCGCGCGGCGCCGGGCGCGTCGGTGGTGGCGGTTCCGGCCGTCGGGTTCGAGCCGGCGTCGCTGGCCGTGGCGGGCCTGGCCGCCCCGCCGGCATCGCGGTCGGCCGTCGCGGTCATGCTCCGCGCGGCCTGCGGACGAGGT
>DATBPR010000298.1:0-2215 GCA_036561285.1 Candidatus Limnocylindrales bacterium
TCGCCCTTGCCCTTCTCCTCGCCGATCGACAGGAGCGCGACACGTGGCCTGGCGACCCCGAGGACACGCTCGGCGAAGATCGCGCCCATCTGTGCGTACTGGACGAGGTTCTCGGGGGTCGAATCCGGGTTTGCCCCGATGTCGAGCAACACCATCGGGCCCGTGGCGGTGATCATCATGACGGCCAACGCGGGCCGGTCGACGCCGGGCAGGCGACCGAGTCGCAGGACCGCGGCAGCCATCCCGGCCCCCGTGTGACCGGCGGTGACGACCGCGTCGGCCTCGCCGCGCTTGACGAGGTCGACCGCGACCAGGATCGACGAGTCCTTCTTCTCGCGGAGGGCGAGCGCCGGATGCTCGTCCATCCCGACGACCTGGCTGGCCGGGACGATCGAGACGTTCGCCGGCAGCGACCCGGCGAGGCCGCGGATCACGGCCTCGTCACCGACCAGGATGACCCGGTCCTCGGGATGCGCGCGGGCGTGATCGAGGGCACCCGGCACGACCTCGGCGGGGCCGTGGTCGCCGCCCATCGCGTCGACCGCGACGCGGACGCCCGTGCCGGTCGAGGCGGCCGGCTGGGTCACGTTGCGCGACTCCGCGTCAGCGCGCGGCGTCGTCGGCGGCTGGCTTCAGCTCGACCGCCTGGCGGCCCTGGTAGTAGCCGCAGTTCGGACAGACGTGGTGCGGCAGCTTCATCTCGTGGCAGTGCGAGCACTCCTCGAGCGTCGGCACGCTGATGGCGAGGTGCGCGCGGCGCTCGCCCTGACGGGCATGCGAGACGCGTCGCTTGGGTACACCCATGGGGTCGGGGGCTCCTTCGGGATCATCGCCGTGGCGATGTGCTGGCTGGCATTCGGGCGGTCGCCGGGACCTCGGGCGGAGGGCGTCGGACCGACGGCGGAGTGTAGCGCGAATCGGGCCGCCGTGTCAGGCCGGGGCGGTCATGCCTCGTGCTCGGTGAAACCGCGCAGGGCCTCGAGGCGCGGGTCGATGTCGTCGACGGGATGATCGTGGGTGCCCTCATCCAGGCGCTCGCCGCAGACGATGCACAGCCCGGGGCAGTCCGGCCGGCAGAGCGGCGCGATCGGCTCGGCCAGCAGGATCGCGTCACGGACGGACGGTTCGAGGTCGAGCTCGTGATGGTCGGTCAGGCGGGCGACATCGGGCTCGTCGTCGGTCGGGAGCGGGCGGCCGGTCGTGATGTCGAGAGCCGGCAGGTACTCCTCCTGGAAGCGGATGTCGACCGGGAAGAGCACCTGCCGCAGGCAGCGGCTGCATTCGAGGTCGAGCGTCGTGTGGAGGTCCGCGTGGGCCAGGATCCCCCGGTTGGTCCGCACCAGGCGGACTCGTCCGGCGATCGGCTCCGCGAGTCGCAGCTCGTCGCCCAGGTCGATCCGGGCATCGTCGACGTCGAGGACGCGATCGGCGCCGGGATCGTCGGACAGCAGTCCCGCAACGTTCCAGGCGAGCGGCGCGTCGTCCGATCCGCTCGAGGTCACCGGGCCGAGTGGGACGGCTCCCCCGCCTCGTCCGTGGCGAGCTCCTCGGCCGCCCCGTCAGCGTCGCCCTGGAGCGAAGCGCGCCGCTCGTCGAGGAGCGCGATCCCCTTCTTGATGCTCTGGAGCGTCTTCGTGACGTCACCTTCGAGGCTGACCAGGACACCGACCGCGTATTCGTCGGCGCCGCGCCGGATCTCGTCCGCCGTCCGGTTGGCATCGCCGATGATCACCCGGCTCTGGGCGTCGGCCGATTGGGTGAGGCCGCGCTCATCGATCAGGAAGGCGGCCTGCTCCTGCGCCCGGGCGACGATCCGCTCGGCCTCGTCCTGGGCCTTCTCGATGATCCGCTCACCCTCCGAGTTGATCCGCTTCGCGGCCCGGACCTCTTCGGGGACGGCCACGCGCAGCTCGTCGATGAGGCCGAGTGCCGCGTTCTGGTCGACCACCACGTTCGTGGTGAGCGGTAGCTTCTTGCCGTTCGCGATGAGGGATTCGAGGCGCTCGACGAGGAAGATGATGTCGATCGGAGTGCCCTCCAGGCTGTCGAGGCTGGGGCGTTCAGGATGGCACCCAGTATCGCACGCGATCGTCCGCGGCCTGCGGGCTATCAGCGACTTCGAGACCGAGATGCAGCTCGCCCACAACAACCGGGTCCTGGCACCTGGCGTGGACACGGTCTTCTTCATGACGGCGGTCGAAAATGGCTACGTCAG
>DATBPR010000299.1:0-2258 GCA_036561285.1 Candidatus Limnocylindrales bacterium
TCGTGAAGGCGTGACCGGTCTGGGCGGCCGTCGCCGGGTCGTTCGGGTCGACCCCGGTCATCGCGCCGAGGAGGGCCGCCGCGTCGGTGACGTTGCGGGTGATCGGGCCGGCCGTGTCCTGATCGGCGCTGATCGGAACGATCCCGTCGCGGCTCAGGAGGCCGAGCGTCGGCTTGATGCCCGCGTCGCCGTTCGCGCCGGAGGGGCAGACGACCGAGCCGTCGGTCTCGGTGCCGACGGCGGCCACGGCGAGGTCCGCCGAGGCGACGACGCCGGAGCCGGAGCTCGATCCGCACGGGTTTCGGTCGAGCACGTAGGCCATGTTCGTCTGGCCGCCGATCCCGCTCCAGCCGGACGACGACGGGTTCGAGCGGAAGTTCGCCCACTCCGACAGGTTCGCCTTGCCGATGACGAGGGCGCCTGCCGCTCGCAGCCGTTGGACGATGAACGCATCGGACGGCCTGCTGCCGGCGAGCGCCCACGACCCGGCCGTCGTCGGCATGCCGGTCGTGTCGATGTTGTCCTTGACGATGATCGGGATGCCGAGGAGCGGCCGGTGGTCACCCTGTCGGCGGAGCTTGTCGGCCTTGCGGGCGTCCGCGAGGGCCGTCGGGCTCGTGGTGATGACCGCGTGGAGCTTCGGGTTCAGCTTCGCGATCCGGTGCAGGTAGAACTGGACCAGCTGGACCGACGTCAGCCGGTGCCGGTTCATCAGCGATTCGAGCTGGGGGATCGTGGTCGCGTCGACGTTGATGCCGGCGACCTTCGTCGAGGTGTCCTGTTTCGCGAGCGCCGCGGGGGCAGCGCCGAGCACTCCGAGCAGGAGCGTCAGCAGGGTGGCCAGAACCAGGGAGCGCCGAAGCAGCGTGGGCATGGCGCGGTCCTCCACGGGATCGGGTGGGGCGTGCGTCCGCGAGGCTGGGGGTGCCTCCATCAAACCCCCGCTGTCAAGCCGTCGCGGTAGGCTGGGTGTGTCGTCCGTCCCGGCCGCGACCGGGCACCCAGGGGAGCTGACCCGATGCCCAGCCAGGCAACCCGCGAGGCGATGCTCGCCTCCGTCAGTCCATTCCTGAGCGTGTTCAGCGGCCCGGTCGGGGCGGCCCTCCGGCGGCCGGGCATCGCCAGCTTCGCGTTCGGCAACCCGAACGAGATGCCGCTGCCCGGTTACGTCGCTGCGCTCCACCGGCACCTCGAGCCCCAGGCGCCGGACTGGTTCGCGTACAAGATGTCCGAGCCGAGCTCCCAGGCCGTCGTCGCGCGGTCCCTGACCCGGCGGACGGGCCTCGACTGGGATCCGGCGGACGTCGCGATGACCCACGGCGGCTTCGCCGCGATCAACGTCGCGCTCCAATCCGTCTGTGAGCCGGGCGACGAGGTGATCTTCCTCTCGCCGCCGTGGTTCTTCTACGAGGTCCTGATCCTCGCCGCGGACGCGACGCCCGTTCGCGTGTCGCTCGGCGCGCCGACGTTCGACCTGGACCTGCCGGCCATCGACGAGGCGATCACGCCTCGCACCCGGGCCATCCTGATCAACACGCCGCACAACCCGAGCGGCCGGATCTTCGTCTCGGCGGATCTCCAGGCGCTGGCCGACACGCTCCGTGCGGCCTCGGCGCGGATCGGCCATCCGATCTACCTGATCAGCGACGAGCCCTACAACCGGATCGTCTTCGACGGGCGGACGTTCCACAGCCCGTCGGAGTCGTACGCCCACACGATCGTCACGTACTCGTACGGGAAGACGCTCCTCGCGCCGGGAATGCGGATCGGCTACCTCACGGTGCCGCCGACGATGCCGGAGCGGGCCGAGCTGCGCGACCGGATCGTGCTCGCCCAGGTCGCGTCGGGCTACTCGTTCCCGAACGCCGATCTCCAGCACGCGATCGAGGACCTCGAGGAGCTGTCGGTCGACGTCGGCGCGCTCGAGCGGCGGCGCGACCGGATGGGCGCGATCCTCGATCAGCTCGGTTACGAGCACACGATGCCGGAGGGGACGTTCTACATCCTCGCCCGGTCGCCGATCGCGGACGACCAGCGGTACACCGAGATCCTCGCGGAGGAGGGGGCGGTCGTCCTGCCCGGGGCAGTCGTCGAGGTCCCGGGCTGGTTCCGCATCTCGCTGACGGCCTCCGACGCGATGGTCGAGGCGAGCGTCCCCGCGTTCGCGCGAGCACGCGAGCGCGCCCTCGCCGAGGCGCCCGAGCCGGCGCCCGCCTGAGGTTCCGGCTCTCGGCCCGACCTCGCGACCAGGGAACCTT
>DATBPR010000300.1:0-4936 GCA_036561285.1 Candidatus Limnocylindrales bacterium
GTGGAGGTCCATCGCGCCGACGGGCCGCCCGTCCGCCGTCCTGCAGATCACGAAGTGCCAGTGGTCCCGGCCATGCCGGTCCAGGAGGCGCTCGAACCAGCCCTCCTCGAGGGCGAGGCTCAGCGGGCTGCGGATGGCGAGGGTCCGGGTCGTCCGAGCGTCCCCCAGCCATCGCACGAACAGCGCCAGATCCTCGCGCTCCGCGGGCCGGAGATGGACGGACCCGTGGGCGAGCATCGGCTCCCAGGCGTCGCGGGGATCGGGCGGCGTCGCGGACATGCCGCAGTCTAGGCCGCCGCATCGTCGTCCCGGAGACCGAGCTCGTCGCGTCCGAACGCCTCCAGCAGGAACAGCGACGGATGGGCGGGGTCGTACACGAGCACCAGCGAGCGGCGGGCGCGCGTCCACGCGACATAGGCGAGCCGGCGCTCCTCCTCGAGGGCGCGATCGGGCTCCGGTGCGTCGGCGAGCGAGCGCGCGCTCGGGAATCGGCCCTCGTCGAGGCCGATCACCGCGACGTGGTCGAACTCGAGGCCCTTCGTCGCGTGGGCGGTCGCGAAGGTCAGCTTCGCGTCCGGATGGCACAGCCGGGCGAGATCCCCCCGCCGGGCCTCGACCGCTTCGCGGAGCTCGTCGAGCGATCGATACCGGCCGGCCCAGGCCAGGACAGCGGCCGCGATCTCGGCCGGCGAGGTCGCCCCGGGGTCCGACAGATCGCCGGGCGGCGGACGATCCACGTCGGCGACGCCATCCTCCGGAGCCGCCCACCGTGCCCGGACCGCCTCGATCCGGGCGAGCATCGGCAGGGCGGGCTCGACCGCCTCGGCGGCGGACAAACAGGCCTCGACGAGCGGCGACGTGACGAGCAGCTCGATCGGCGGCGGCCGGAACGGCACGCCAGCCTCCAGGGCACTCGCGATGGCCGGCAGGAGCTCGCGATTGGTCCGGGCCAGGATCGCCTGCGTGCCGGCGTCGTCCGGCAGGGTCCCGAGCACGCGGGCCATCCGGACGGGCTCGTCGGAGGCATCGGCCGCGAGGACGATCGGTCCCGGCGCTTCGTCGCGCGCACGGATCGTCTTCGTGAACCGGTCGCGGTTGTGGCCGATCAGGCGGACGGCGCGCTCCACGACCGTCGCCGGGCAGCGGTAGTTGACGACGAGGTCGACGCGACGCAGGCCCGGCAGCGCGTCGGCGAGGCCCAGGACGCGTCGGACGTCCGCGAGCCTCCAGCCGTAGATCGACTGGTCGTCGTCACCGACCAGGAAGATCCGATCGGCCGGCCGGGCGAGGAGCAACGCAAGGCGGAGCTGGGCGCGGTCGAGGTCCTGGGCCTCGTCGACGAGCAGCTCGCGGGCGCGTGCTCGCCATCGCGCAAGGAGATGGGCATCGCGCTCGAGCCGCCGGAGGGCGCGGGCGACGAGGTCGTCGAAGTCGAGGCCACCCTCGGCGGCGAGCTCGGCCTCGTAGGCGAGGAAGGCCCGGGCGATCGCGCCGGGCGCCGGATCGGTGGCCACCTCGTCGGCCGTCGCGCCGAGGTCGAGCTTCAGCCGGGAGAACGCCGTGTCGAGACGCCGCCAGCCGCCCGCCCCGGCCTCGGGCGCGATCCGGCGCAGGACGGCCAGCCGGTCCACCAGGGGCTCGACGCGCTCGCCGGCGTCCCGGAGGATCTCCAGCCCGAGGGCATGGAACGTCCGGATCCGGACGGCGCCCGGAGCGAGCCCGAGCGGCTCCAGCGCGGCCCCGACCCGCTCCGTCAGCTCCTCGGCGGCGCGCCGGTTGAACGTGATCGCGAGGATCTCGTCCGCGCGCGCCGCGCCCGAATCGATCAACCAGGCCAGCCGTGCGACCAGGGTCGTCGTCTTGCCGGATCCGGCCGGCGCCACGCACAGCACCGGACCCGGCGGAGCCGTGGCGGCCGCGCGCTGATCCGGCGCGAGCCGGGCCAACCGCTCCGTGACGCTCGAGTGGGACGGCATCCGCGAATGGTCGCGCAGGGCCCTGCACCAGCGGTGCACGACGCATGCACGGCGACTTCACCAGCTGTTCACAGCCCGTGAAACGGACTGCAATGCGCGATCCGCAGGTCCGGAGCAGACTGGCCCGGCCACCCCGCCCGCCCCACATCTGCCCGCGGGGATCGGCGACCCAGGCGAGCGCACCCACGCCTCCGTTTCCTCAGTTCCGCGCGCGCTCGCCAGCGATGGAGGTGAGCATGCTCCGCCCCTCGACCCCGGCCAGACTCCACCCTGGGAGGCGAATCGGATCGTCCGTCCTCGTCTCGGTGGCGATGCTGGCGAGCCTCATGGCCAGCGCGCCGATCGCCGCGGCAAAGAGCCACCAACCCGACCCCGGGTCGTGCTCGCTCGGCCCGAACGGCGCGGTCAAGCACGTCGTCTACATCCAGTTCGACAACACCCATCTCCGGGTGGACCGGCCCGGCGTCCCGTCGGACCTCCAGCAGATGCCGCATCTCCTGAACTTCATGCGGGACAACGGCACGCTGCTCTCGAACGACCACACGATCCTCATCTCGCACACCGCCGGCGGCATCCTCTCGTCGCTGACGGGCGTCTACCCCGACCAGCATGGCCAGACGGTCTCGAACAGCTACGTCCGGACCTCGTCGACCGGAGCGTTCTCGTTCCCGAGCTCGTTCGGCTATTGGACCGACCCGGTCTCGGCCACCAACACGCCGACCGTCCCGAACATGATCACGCCGACCGGCGTGAACGCCCCGGCGCCGTGGGTTCCGTACACCCGGGCCGGCTGTGACTTCGGCGCGGTCGCGACCGCGAACACCGTCCTGGAGAACACGGGAACCGGCCCGAACGGCGACATCACCAAGGTCTTCGGCAACCCGTCGCCGCAGGCCACGGAGGCGATGCTGTCCGCGGCGGCGCCGCCCAACACGGCTGCGCGAGCGAAGGCCCAGACCGACTTCGTCGGATTTGCGATCCACTGCGCCCAGGGGTCGACGACCTGCGCGAACGGGCAGAACGACCAGCTCCCCGCCGAGCCGGGTGGGTACACGGGGTACAAGGGCCTCTTCGGCGCCCAGGAGGTCGACCCGCTCCTGACGGGCCACGACGCGATGACGCCCGTGACCGGGCTCGACGGCAACCCGATCGTCGACCCCTTCGGCCAGCCGGGCTTCCCGGGCTTCGACGGCATGTTCGCCTCGGCCTCGCTCGCCTACAGCGCCGAGATGCAGGAGGCCGGCGTCCCGATCACCTACGCCTACATCTCGGATGCCCACGACTTCCACGGGGCCGCCGGTGAGGTCCACACCGCGTTCGGTCCGGGCTCTGCCGGCTATGTCGCGCAGCTCAAGGCGTACGACGATGCCTTCGCCACGTACTTCCAGCGCCTCGCGAAGGACGGCATCGACAAGTCCAACACGCTCTTCGTCTTCACCGTCGACGAGGGGGACCACTTCGTCGGCAGCGAGCCCTCGAACCCGAGCTGCGACGGCGTGACCGTCGCGTGCGACTGGGAGTCGACGCAGGGCAACCCGCCGCACTCGCGGGTCGGCGAGCTCATGGCGAACATCGACACGCTCGTCCAGAACCAGTTCCCGACCCTTGCCGCCCAGTTCCTGGGATCGACAGCGCCGAATGCGTTCACGGTTCACGGCGATGACGCACCGACGTTCTATCTCGCGAAGAAGGGCGCCGGCGGCGGTCAGCTGGGCCAGAACGACTCGCTCAACCGCCAGTTCGAGCGGTCGGTCGCCGACCTGACCGCGGTCAACCAGTACACCGGAGCGACCGACCGGCTGATGGTCGCGATGGCGGACCAGGCGGAGATGAAGCTGCTCCACATGTGGGTCGCAGCCGATCCAAACCGGAACGCGTCGTTCACCTACTTCGGCGACCCGAACTACTTCCTGACGGACTTCCCCTCGTCCACGTGCCTCACGTGCATCGGCCCCGCGTTCGCCTGGAACCACGGCGACATCCAGCCGGAGATCGCCAACACCTGGCTCGGGTTCGTCGGGCCCGGGGTGCGGAACCTCGGGCAGACCGGCGAGGTCTGGACCGATCACACGGACGTTCGGCCGACGATGTTCGCCGAGCTCGGGCTCACGGACACGTACGCCAACGACGGCCGGACGATCCTCGAGGTCCTCGACGGCAACGCGGTCCCGCACGGGCTCGACGTCCATCGCGGACAGCTCCAGCAGCTCGGGGCCGCCTACAAGCAGCTGACCGCGCCGTTCGGCTCGGTCGGGATGGACAGCCTGCGGTTCTCGACGGCCGCGATCCGGACCGGCTCCTCCATCGACGACGCCGCCTACGTCGCGGCCGACGCGAAGCTGGGCTCCTGGCTGACCACACGGGACCAGATCGCCGGCCAGATCCGGACCCTGTTGAATGGGCTCGCCCACGGCGGCCCGGCAGCCAGCAGCGCGACGATCAAGCAGCTGACGTCCGAGGCGAACGACCTCATCGCGGAGGTCCACGCCGCGGCGCCGTAAGACCCGCGGCCGGATCACCGATCCGGTCTGCGCAAGCGTTCGAGGACCGGCCCGTTCGCGGGTCGGTCCTCTTCGCCTCAGGGTGGTGCCCTCGCGCACCGGTTGTTGCGGCCCTGTGCGGTTGGGGATGGTCCCGGGGGATCGCGACTGGTACCGTCGGCCGGTCCCGTATGGGACTGTCTTCTTCTCGGCCGCATGGCCGACGGCATTCATCTCCGGGCGGATATCCGCCCAAGAGCGCGCGACCGAGCGGGGATCGGCAGGGGCCTTCGCGATCCGTTCGGGCAGGGGAGTGGGGATCGATGTTCGGCTCGTCCGCCGCATCGCGGCGTGCTCGCCGCGCCCAGCGGCTGTTGATCGCGTTGCAGGTGCTCCTGCTGGTGTTCTCCCTGGCGGCACCCGCCGGGACGATCGCTGCCGACGCCTCCGCGCCGCCGAGCGACGAGCCCAGCCAGCCAC
>DATBPR010000301.1:0-4648 GCA_036561285.1 Candidatus Limnocylindrales bacterium
AACCTCAGGGCAAGGCTGGCGAGCTGCCATTCGAGACGCGCGCCGCGGGCGGCCTGCGGCGTGAACAGCGGGAGCTGCTGACCGGCCGCGGGGGCCGTCCCGTCGAGCTCCAGCGCGAGGCGCGCGACCGCGGCCGGCGGCGGGGTCCGCTCGAGCCGGGCGAACAGCAGCCGCTCGATCGCTTCGGCGTCGGCGGTCGGTTCGGGGAAGCGCTGCTCAACGTCCACCACGGCCGGGACCCCGGCCCGGGCGAACGCCAGATCCAGGTCGAGGTGCAGCCTCGCCCGCGAGGCCGCCAGCCCGCGCGCGACGAGCTGCCCGGTCAGGGCGCCGGCGAGCCAGTGGAGGACGAAGCGGAGCGGCTCGAGGTCCTCGACCGCGGGTTCGATGGGCAGGGCGAGCCGGAGCCGTTCGGGGGCCTGCCGCGGCCGGAACGGCTCGATCTCCTCGCCGCGGGCCCGGGCGTGGATCCGGGCGCCTTCCTCGCCGAACCGGGCGACCAGCGCGGACCGGGCGAGCTCGGCGACCGGACCGATACGCCGCAGGCCGAACCGCGTGAGCCGGGCGCGGATGTCCGGATCGGCGGTCAGCAGACCGGCTGGATGCGGGGCGAGGAAGCCTGCCTCGCCACCGGGCGGGACGAGGATGGGGGCATCGGGCCGGGCGAGGACGGCGGCGACCGTCGCCGTGAACCGGGTCCCCGCGATCCCGGCCCGGATCCCGTCCCAGCCCAGCGCCGTGGCCAGGCGCGCGACGAGGATCGGCTCGGGGCCCCACAGCGCCTCGAGCCCGTCGACCTGGACCTCGAACAGCCCGAAGGCGGGGTCGAGCGGGTCGGTGCTGCCGGCGATGCCCGGGCTGAACGCGGCGAGCGTCTCGAAGGCGGTCTCGACGGTCGCCCGGTCCGCGTCGGGGTCCGGGTCGATGAAGGTCGCCTCAGGGACGAGCCGATGGGCGCTCCCGAGCGGCATCCCCCGCCGGACGCCCAGTGCCCGGGCGTCCGGGCTCGCGTCGACGACCGGACCCGGATCCCACGGCCGGCCGCCCAGGATGAGCGGGCCGGGCGGGAAGGGGTCGGAGGCTCGCGCCCGGGCGAGCTCGAGGGGGAGGTGCGGCCGGTAGAGGTGGAGCAGTCGCATGGTCGATGGTCCGTTCGTCGATCGCGGGGGCTGGATCGGGGGCCTCGTCGTGGAGGAGGCCGTCGCGGACGAGGCAGGCATCGCGCTCGCCGCCGTCGGCGTAGAGGATCCGGAGGGTCGCCCGCCGCCCCGGCGGGCCGTATCGGTCGCGGGCGACCAGCGCCTCCGTCCGCTGGCCGACGATGTCGCGTCCCAGCCGGATCCACGATCGCCGGGCGAGCTCGAGACGGACGCCGGTCGACTCGGCGACGGCGGTCGCCAGGGTCCCGTTGACGCCCGGCGGCTCGAGGACGACGAACAGCGTCTCCGAGCGACGGGCGAGCGCCGCTAGCCGGCCAAGCCGGTCGGCGATCCGGGCGGGCTTGTCCGAGGCGGCCAGCCGGCCACCGGGCAGGTCGAGCACGAGCAGGTCGACCGATCGCCCGGCCAGCAGCGCGCCACCGATGGCGAGGCCCTCGTCGAGGGTTTCCGGGGTGATGACGACCAGCCATTCGAGGCGGACACCGCGGGCGACGGCCTCGACCGGGTCGAAGCTGCGCGACAGGTCGAGCCAGGCGACGATGGATCCGGCGTTCTGTGCCTCCGCCGCGAGCCGCAGCACGAGCGTCGTCCGGCCGCTCGAGCCGTCACCGCGGATCGCGACACTGGCGGATCTGGGCAGGCCGCCCGGTCCCAGGATGGCGTCGAGCGCCGCGAAGCCGGTATGGATGACGCGGTCGTTCGGGTCGGGGTGGGGTTCGTTCCGTGGCCCGACATCGGGGAGTGCCGCGCCGGCCGGTTCCGGCGCCAGGGCCAGCGAGCCGATGACCCGCGGAGCTGCGGCACCCCAGCGGGCCCGGAGGTCCGCGACAGCGGCATCCACTTCGGCGCGAGGGGTCGGCATCGGACGACTAGATTAGAACACTTGTTCTACGGAGACAAGACCTGTTTGGCCGCATCGTTGCCCGTCACCGGTCCGTCACGTGAGCGGCCTAGCATCACTCCCCTACCATGCTGCCGATGCCGACCCAGACCTCCTCGCCGCTCCCCGAGCGACCGATCCTGGTCGTCGACGACGACGCCAAGATCGTCCGGCTGGTCCGCACCTACCTCGAACGGGACGGGTTCAGCGTGGTGACCGCCGCGGACGGTCCGGCCGCCCTCGACGCCATCGAGCGCCACCGGCCCGCCCTCGTCGTCCTCGACCTGATGCTCCCCGAGCTGGACGGGCGGGCCGTCATCCGCGCCGTCCGCAGCGACGATGCCGCGGCCGCCACGCCGATCCTGATCCTGTCGGCCCGCGGTTCCACGATCGACCGGATCGCCGGCTTCGAGGATGGCGCCGACGACTACCTGCCCAAGCCGTTCTCGCCGGCCGAGCTGGTCCTGCGCGTCAAGTCGATCCTGCGCCGAGCGGCCGCCGCCGCACCGGCGACCGGGTCGCGCGCGCCGGTGACCTTCGCCGACCTCGTCGTCGATGCCGACCGCTTCGAGGTCACCCGCGACGGGCAGCAGATCCCGCTCACCCGCGTCGAGTTCCGCCTGCTGACGACCCTGATCGAGGCCGGCGGCCGGGTCCTCACCCGAGACCAGCTGCTCGATGCGGTCTACGGACAGGACCAGTCCGAGGTCCTCGACCGGACCGTCGACGTCCACATCGGGCGGCTGCGCGACAAGCTCGGCGACGATGCCGAACGACCGCGCTACGTGGCGACGGTCCGGGGCATCGGCTATCGGGCCGCCCGGACATGATCGGGCGCGGGATCGCGACGCGGATCGCCCTGGCGGCGCTCGCATCGGCTGCCGTCGGTCTGGCGATCCTGGCCATCGGCGTGACCGTCGTCGGGGCCGACGTCTTCCGCGGTCTGATGGCCGAGGCCGGCGTCTCGGCCGATCACGCCCAGGACATGTACGACCGATCGGTCACGACCGTCGTGATCGCCGCGGTCATCGTCGCGATCATCGCCAGCGTCTCGCTCGCCATCGTGCTGGCGCGGATGCTCGCCCGGCCGCTGGCCGAGGTCGGCGCGGCGGCCCGCCGGATCGCCGATGGCGACTATGCGGCCCGAGTCCCGCGCGAGGGTCCCGAGGAGATCGCGAGCCTGGCCGATTCGTTCAACCAGATGGCGGCCAGCCTCGAACGCCAGGAGATGATGCGGCGCGACTTCATCGCCAATGCCGCGCACGAGCTGCGGACGCCGCTGACCAACCTGCAGGGCTATCTCGAAGCACTGCGGGACGGCGTGATCGTCGCCGACCGGGCGACCTATGACTCGCTATGGGACGAGGCCGAACGTCTCGTCCGCCTGTCGCATTCGCTCGACGAGCTGACCGAGGGCGACGCGGCGACGAGTCCACCGAGGCTGGATGAGCTGGACCTGGCGGCCGCCATCCGGGCCGCCCTCGAGCTCGCGCAGCCGACGCTGGAACGGGCCGGTCTACGCGTCATCGTGGAGGTCCCGGACCGTCTCCCTGCCCGCGCCAACCCCGACCATCTCGCCCAGGTCCTGGCCAACCTGCTGTCGAACGCCGCCCGCTACACACCGGCCGGCGGGCAGGTCACGGTGCGTGCCGAGAAGCGTGGATCCGACCTCCTCGTCTCGATCACGAACACGGGCGACGGGATCCCGCCCGAAGACCTCGATCGTGTCTTCGAGCGCTTCTATCGGGTCGAGAAATCCCGTGACCGTGCGCGCGGCGGCGCCGGGATCGGGCTCGCCATCGTCAAGCAGCTCGTCGAATCGGGCGGCGGCCGGGTCGGGGCCGAATCGCGCGAGGGCCAGACGCGCTTCTGGTTCAGCCTGCCCGGCTGACGCCCCGGGAGGGCCGAGCCCTCGTGCTACCATTCCGAACCGGTCCCCCGTCCGCGGATGTGGCGCGACCGCCCGTGGGGATGTAGCTCAGCTGGAAGAGCACTGCGTTCGCATCGCAGGGGTCAGGGGTTCGAGTCCCCTCATCTCCACCATCCCCATCCGACCAGCCTAGCGGCGGTGGTAGGTGATCCCGATCGTGCCCCTGGCGACCCGCGACCGAGGTCGTGTCACGGTCAACGTGTAGGTAGCCGTCCCGAGGTGGATCGTCCAACGGACGACCCCTGACCGCGTCGTGCCACGCCAGATGGTCCTGCCGGCTCGGCGGAGCGTCACGACAAGCGAGACGTGGCGCGGGTTCGACAGGCTGATCCTGGCCGATCCGGCGAGCGCGACGATCGTGACCGTCTTCGGGACGACCGACAGAGACGCTGACCGAGTCGCGATGCTCGGAGTCACGGCGGGCGCGGGCGTGGAGGTCGGTCCGGGCGCCGGGGGCGGGGTCGGGCTCGGCGGCGGCGTTGGGGCGGGGTCCCGCGGCGCCGCCAGGATCGCCGTCAGCGCCCGGTCGAGGTGGATCACGCCGTGTGTCGTCCAGGCCGTCCCGTCGGGGCCGGCGGTCGCTTCGAGCTCTGCCTCCACCTCGGCGGATGTCGCCTCTGGGGCAGCGGCCATGAGCAGTCCGAGACTGCCGGTCACGAACGGCGTGGCCATCGACGT
>DATBPR010000302.1:0-7857 GCA_036561285.1 Candidatus Limnocylindrales bacterium
ATCGCGACGAACGGGACGGCCAGAGCCGCGGCGGCAACTTTGCGCAATACGACAGTCTCCTGCGCGGTTCGCTGGGGGACGAGACACCGTCTCGGGGCTGTCGGCCGCGGGGTGAGCGTGCGGCCAGTGACCCGCACCGTAGCACGGGCTCGTCCGGCTGGGCAACTCCGGCGGTCCGCGCGAACCGGCGGCAGGGACGGTCCCGCGCCGTGGCCGGCCGCTCGCCCGCGGTGCGCGGCGGAGACGATCGGCGCTCGAGGCCAGGCCACCCGCCGCCCGGTACCGGCCGTACGTGGAGGTCGCCAGGCCAGCCATCTCGAGGAGCGTGATCGTCCCCAGGACGGTCGCGGATTCGTGGCCGGTAGCCCCGACGAGATCGTCGAGCGTGCCGTTTCCGGCTACGAGGGCCGCCGCCACGTCACGGGCGGTCGGGCCGAGCTCGACGAGGCGCGCCTCCAGCGATGGCCGTGGCGGCCCGTTCGGCGAGGGCGTCGCATCACGGTCGAGGCCGAGATCGGCCAGCAGCTCGGGGATCCCCGTCACGAGGCGGACGAGGGCAGGATAGTCGCGGTAGAGCGCCAGACAGCCCGCCGAGCGGGGCTCGTCCATCGGGCCGGGCACGACGTAGCACTCGCGGCCCTGGCCGAGCGCCCAGCGAGCCGTGATCAGGGCGCCGCTCTGCAGGCCCGCCTCGACGACGATCGTCACGTCGGCGAGCCCGCTGATCAGGCGGTTCCGCTGCGGGAAGCTCCCCCGTGTCGGCGGCCCATCCGGGAATCGCTCCGAGACCACGATCCCGCCGGTCGCGACGATGTCCCGGGCGAGACGGCGGTGAGCGCGCGGGTACAGCCGCTCATGGCCGGAGCCCAGGACCGCGATCGTCGGCCGCCGCTCGTCGGTCGCCGCGGCGTGCGCCGCTCCGTCGATCCCGACCGCGAGACCCGAGACCACGACCCCGCCGACGCGGCTGATCGCCGCCGCGATCCGCGCCGCGATGAGCCGTCCGCCCTCGGTCGGCCGTCGCGTCCCGACGATGGCGATCGTCCGCGGCGCGGACAGCGCCGGGACATCGCCGCGCAGGAGCAGCACGGGCGGTGGCTGGGCGATCGACCGGAGGCGAGCGGGATAGCCGCGATCGTCGAGTGTCAGGATGTCGACCGCCGCGGCGCGCAGGATGGCGAGGGCCGCTCCGGGGTCGCGGGCCATCCGCCCGATCCGCTCGCCGAGGTCGGCGTCGCCGACCGGTCGTCCCTGCCCGGCCGCGACGGCCCGGGCGATCGCCCGGCTCGCGCCCGGTCGCGCCGCGGCGGCCAGGATCGCGCGGCCGCTGCCGAAGGTCGCGACGAGGCCGCCGAAGCCCGCCGGTCCGAGGCCCTCGATCGAGAGCAGGAGCGCCCAGGCCTCGCGCTCGGACGGAGGCGCCGCCATTCAGCTCGCCTCCAGACGGTGGGGCGCAGCCGCGGGCGTTCGAAAGCGCGCGGCCTCGTCGAGGTGCCTCTCCGCGACGGCGTCGTCCCTGGCCAGGTCCGCGATCGTCCGGGCGACCCGCAGGAGCCGCTCGGTGCCTCGCCCGGACAGGGCCTCGTACGTCGCGAGGGCAATGGCCCGATTGCGAGCGGCCGGCGTGAGACCGCAGGCGTCGCGCAGGGCCCGGCCGGACAGGCGCCCGTTGAGCCGCCCGGATCGCCCAAGCTGGCCCGCACGAGCCGCCGCGATCCGCGCGGCGACGACGGCCGAGCCCTCGGGCCGGTGGCCGGCGACGATCGCCGCGGGCGGCACGCGCGGCATCGTGACCCAGAGGTCGATACGGTCGCGGAGCGGCCCGGAGATGCGGCCGGCATACCGCTCCGGGGCGCCCGGCGCGCAGGTGCACGAGCCGGACGCATCGCCGGCCATCCCGCACGGGCACGGGTTCATCGCGGCGACGAGCTGGAACCGGGCGGGGAACCGCACGGCCCGCCCGACCCGGGCGATCGAGACATGACCGTCCTCGAGCGGCTGGCGGAGCGCCTCGAGCACGTCCCGCGAGAACTCCGGCAGCTCGTCGAGAAAGAGGACGCCGTCGCTGGCGAGCGTCACCTCGCCGGGCGACAGTCGCGGTCCTCCGCCGACCATCGCGGCGTACGACAGGGTGTGATGCGGGGAACGGACCGGCGCCCGACGGCGGAGCCGGGTGATCGGGCCCTCGCCGGCCACCGACGCGACGATCGTCGCGGTCAGCGCCTCGGCATCGTCGAGGGGCGGGAGGAGCCCCGGGATCGTCCGGGCGAGCAGCGTCTTGCCGGAGCCGGGCGGTCCTGCGAGCAGGAGCCCGTGGCCGCCGGCCAGGGCGATCTCGAGGGCCCGTCGCGCCGCGAGCTGCCCGCGGACCTCGGCGAGATCAGGGACCTCGTCCGGCGGCCGCTCAGCGGTCGTCGCCTCCCGCGATGCCGCATCGGGTTCCGCCAGGTCGTCGTCCGCGAGCTCGAGACGCGGTGGCGTCGGCCGGGTCGTCCGGCCCGGCCGCCGTCGAAGCGCCTCGACCGCCTCGCGCAGGGTCGCCACGCCGACGATGTCGACGCTCTCGACGAGCCGGCCCTCGGCGGCCGTTTCCGTGGGCACGAGAACCCGCCCGACCCCACGCCGGGCGAGCGCCGCCACCATCGGCAGGACGCCCGCGACCGGCCGGACCTCGCCGCCGAGCGACAGCTCGCCGAGGAGCGCGATCCGTCCCGGCGCGACGCGGACCTGCTCGGAGCCGAGGAGGATCCCGATCGCGATCGCGAGATCGAGCGACGCGCCGGTCTTGCGCAGCCCGGCCGGGGCGAGGTTGACCGTGATCCGCCGCGGCGGATGGCTGAACCCGGCGTTGCGGATCGCGCCGCGGACCCGTTCACGCGCCTCCTGGAGTGCCGCGTCGGCGAGGCCGACGATCGTGAACCCCGGCAGCCCCGGAGCGACGTCGACCTCGACCCGGATGACCCGGCCGTCGATGCCGACGATCGTCGAGGACAGGAGGGTGGCCAGCACCCGCCGACCCTACCGAGCGACGCTCACCCCGCGGTGCACCCGGGCTTCACGGCCGCTCACCGCGGAGCTGATGGGCCGGGCCAGCGGCGTGCACGCCGGGCGGCGCGCGACCGTCGCCGTCGCGTCAGCGCGAGGGCGCGGGCAGCCTCGCGAGCGTCGCGCCATGCGCGGCGGCCTGGGCCGCCGGCGCCTTGTCGACGGTCCGGGCGAAGTCGAGCAGCGACCGGCCGAGCAGCGAGTCGGCCTTCGTGAACATGAACGGCGCGCCCGAGTTCAGGGCGCTGATCGCGCCGCGGTACTCGTTGACGATCTGGAAGTCGATGTTCCGCTTCAGGGCGCCTTCGGCGTTCTTCACGTTGATGCCGGTGAAGGCGTTCGAGCGGTTGAGGACGAGCTGGACCTTCGCCGCCTCGTAGCCGAGATGGCCGATCGTCTCGAGGACGAGCCGGACGTTCTTCAGGCACGACAGGTCGGCGGTCATCACGACGAACATCGTGTCGGCCGCCTCGAG
Source organism: Candidatus Limnocylindrales bacterium (assembly GCA_036561285.1). Taxonomy (GTDB): domain Bacteria; phylum Chloroflexota; class Limnocylindria; order Limnocylindrales; family CSP1-4; genus CF-46. The sequence goes on from DATBPR010000302.1 coordinate 3,521, forward strand.
GACGCCGAGATTGATGTCGTCGAGCCGCTTGTCGATGTCGATCACGACGTAGTCGTAGAGGCCGCGGAGTCCCTCGAGGATGATCGGCATGTGCTCCTGCGTCACGAGCTCGGCGGTCTCCGGCGACGGCGGCGCGAGCAGGAGATCCACGCCCGAGTCGTGCTTGACCATGACCTGGCGGATCAGGTCGACGTCGATGTTCGGGGCGGTGACGATGTCGACGATCGACTTCTTGTCGAGGCCGAGGTCCAGGAACACCCGGTGATCGCCGAACTGGAGGTTGCCGTCGACGAGGCAGACCTTCCGGCCGAGCTCGCGATGGAGGGCGATCGCCGCGTTGATCGCGATGGTCGTCGTCCCGACGCCGCCCTTGGCGCCGTACAGGGCGAGCACCCGACCGAGCGGCGGCCGCCCGACGAGCGTCTCCTGGGGGGCGAAGCGGGCGAGCAGGCTCTTGATCCGGGCCATCAGCTCGGCCGGGTGGAACGGCTTGATGAGGTAGTCGTCGGCGCCGGCCCGCAGGCCGCGGACCTTCTGCTCGACCTCGCGCTCGGCGGTCAGCATGATGATCGGGACGTGGCCGGAGGTGCCCTCCTCGGTCCGGATCTTCGTCGCGACCTGGTAGCCGTCCAGCTTCGGCAGCATCACGTCGAGGAGGATCAGATCGGGCGCCTCGGCGCCCCACATCCGGAATCCCTCGGCGCCGTCGGCGGCGATGACGACCTCGTAGCCTTCCTGCTTGAGCGTGTACTGCAGCAGGCGCTGGACGTTCGGGTCGTCGTCGACGACGAGGATCTTGGCCGCCATTCAGGCTCCTTCCTGGCCCCTCGACACGAGGGGGTCAGCCGTGTCGACCGGCGGGCCGATCATAACCCGGCGTCACGAGCCTGCGAGAAGGCCTGACGGAGGAACCGGGTGACCCGATCGTCCCAGCCGGCCGGATCCGCGGCACGCGCCGTCCCGTGCCCGGCGCCGGGCACGATCCAGTGCTCGGCGTGCGGGCCGGCGAGGGCCGCGAGCCGCCGACCCTCCTTCGGTGGAACGGTCCGATCGGCCCCGCCATGGACGAGAAGCAGGGGGACGGGCTCGACGAGGGCCACGACCCGGCCAGGCTCCATCGCCCGGAGATCGCCGCCGGCCTCCGCGGACGCCGCGGCGAACATCCGCCCCGCGAGGAAGCGCCGCAGCGGGCCCCCGATGCGCCATGGGATCCGGTTCGCGATCGGGACCCGGAGGTCCGCCGGCACCGCCTCCGCGACGACGCCCACGACCCGCGGCCGGGGCGCCGCAACGGTCGCGGCCGGTCCGAACGGATCGTGGTCGGCGGCCGTCAGGGACCCGTCACCGAGGGCGACGACCGCGTCGATCGCGATCGTCCCGCCCATCGACGAGCCGCTCAGGGCGACGCGCCGGATGCCCCGCTCGCCGAGCCAGTCCAGGGCACCGGCGACGTCCTCGACCTCGCGCAGCCCGAACGTCGTCCGGGCCTCATCGGAGCCGCCGTGCCCGCGGAAGTCGAGGCCGAGCACCCCGGCGGTCCGCCGGAGCGACGGACCGAGCGCGACGAGGTCCGGCGCCACGGACCCGGTCCAGCCATGGAGGAGCAGGATCGCCTCGTACGGGTCCGGGACCCAGCGGCCGGCGTCGTCCGTGGTGACCGGGCGGCCGGCCGGGCTCCCCTCCCCCGCGTCAACGGACGGCAGCCATCGCGCGTGCAGCCGCATCCCGTCGCGCGCCCGCAGCCGGACGACCTCCCCGCCCAGCGCGTCGAGGTCCGGCTTCAGCCCCTGCTCGTCCGGTCCGTACCGCGGCGCGTCGAGGATCCGCGACGCGGCGCGGGACATCACCGGCCGGAGGCCGCCGCTCCCGATCCGAGGCCTGTCGACGGGGTGGATCCCGGCGCGGCCGAACCCCCGCTCCCGGCGGCACCGCCCGTGGCGGCCCCGCCAGTCGGTCCGGCCGACATCCCCGACTCCACATAGCGCGCCGCGGATTCGGCCAGCCGGTTGAGCTCGGCCGGGATCACGAACTTCGTGGACGGGCTCGCCCCGATCGCCTTCAGGGCCTCGAGGTACTGGAGGGCCATCGTCTTCGAGTCGATCCCCGACGCCGCGCCGTAGATCCGGGTCAGCGCCTCGCTGAAGCCCTCGGCGCGGAGGATCGCCGCCTGGCGGTCGCCCTCGGCCTTCAGGATCTCGGCCTGCTTCTGGCCCTCGGCGACGTTGATCGCGGCCTGCCGCGATCCCTCGGATTCGGTGATGACCGCACGCCGAGTCCGCTCGGCGGACAGCTGGCGGTTCATCGCGTCCTGGACGTCGCGAGGCGGGGTGATCTCACGGATCTCGACGGTCGTGACCTTGCCGCCCCAGCGCTCCGTCTGCTCGTCGAGCTTGACCCGGAGGACCTCGTTGATCTGCTCGCGACGGGACAGGACCTCGTCGAGCGAGATGTCGCCGATGACGGCGCGGAGGGTCGTCGTCGCCACGCCCTGGAGGGCGCCCGCGAAGTTCGCGACGTTCACGACGCTCCGCAGCGGGTCGACGATCCGCCAGTAGATCAGGAAGTCGACGTTGATCGGGGCGTTGTCCTTCGTGATCGTCGTCTGGCTCGGAACCTCGATGAACTGCTCGCGGACGTCGACCTTGACCGGGCGATCGATCACCGGGATGAGGAACCGCAGGCCCGGGCCACGGACGAGGGCCTCGTTCGTGCGACCGAGTCGGAAGACCACCATCTTCTCGTACTGCTGCACGACCCGGACCGAGAGGTACAGGATCGTCACGAGGACGATCACGATGACCGCCACGATCGCGAGCAGGATCACGATGTCCACGGAAGTCCTCCAGCGGCTGGTGCGATCAGGGTAGACCGGCGGGATCGGGCTCGACGACTACCGTCAGGCCATCTCTCCCGACGACGCGGACGGGCGTGCCCCGGTCGAGCGGCGCGTCGTCGGCGGCCCGGGCGGACCACTCCTCGCCGACGGCGTAGATGGAACCCACGGGCGACAGCGGACGATGGACGGTGCCGGAGACGCCGAGCGGCACGGACGCGGGCTGGGCGGCCAGCGGCGGCGCCAGCCGCCTCGTCCGGATGGCCATCGCGGTGATGAGCAGTCCGAACGCGGCGCCGGTGACAGCCACCACGATGAGGATGGGCAGCGCGACGCGGACGTCGGCGTTCGGGCCGGCCTGGTTGTAGAGGACCGACCCGCCGACGACCACCGCCACCAGACCGCCGATCGTCAACAGCCCATGGCTCGGGATGAACGGCTCGAGGGCGAACAGGATCAGGCCGATCGCGACGAGGAAGACCCCGGTGAGGTTCGTCGGCAGGTTGGCGAAGCCGACGACGGAGAGGGCGATCAGGACGAGCCCGAAGACGCCGACGATCAGGCTCGGGTTCTGGAGCTCGAACAGGAGCGCGAGCACGCCGACCGTGAACAGGAGGAACGCGACGTTCGGGTTCGCGAGGAAGCCGACCAGCCCGCCGACCGGGTTGGTGCCGACGTCCTCGATCGGCGCGCCGGCGAGGGCCAGCGTGACCGGCTGCTCGTTGACCGTCACCGTCTTGCCGTTCGCCTGCGCCACGACCTCCTCGATCGTCGAGGCGATGCCGTCCACGACTCCGAGCGAGACGGCCTCGAGGGCCGATGACGAGCGGGCGGCGCTGACCGTGGAGTCCGCCCAGTCGACCGGTCGATGGCGCGTCTCCGCGATCGACCGGATGAAGGCGATCGCGTCGTTGCGGACCTTGTCGCCGAGGGTCCCCGGGATGTCCTGACCGTTCGAATCGATCGGCGAGGCAGCTCCGATCCGCGTCCCGGGCGCCATGTACGCCAAGTGGGCCGCCAGGGTGATGAAGGTCCCGGCGCTCGCGGCGTAGCCGCCCGACGGCGCGACCCAGACGATCACCGGCACCCGCGATTCGAGCATCGCCGAGACGATGTCCATCATGTCCGTGAGGGTCCCGCCCGGCGTGTTGAGCTTGATCACGACCGCGGCGGCCTGGCTGTCGGCGGCGGTGCTGAGCCCGTTTCGGAGCAGGGACGACATCGCGCCGTCGACCTCGCCCTGGGCGGTGATCACGACGACGGCCCCCGGGGTCGTCGCGGCGACCGGCGACGCGAGCATCGCCAGCAGACCGCCGGCCGCGAGGAAGGCGGCCGCGAGGGATCGACGACCGAACGAGCGGTGGCTCACCACGAACCTCCGCCGATCATCGTAGCGCCGGGCGGGCGAGATGCTCGAAGGCGAGCCGGCTCCAGGTCTCGAGGTCGTCGGCGACGGCCTCCACGTCCGCCGAGCCGACGAACGCGCCACTGAGCTTCTCCGTCT
>DATBPR010000303.1:0-1840 GCA_036561285.1 Candidatus Limnocylindrales bacterium
TGACGGCGATCGTGCCGATGCTCGCGGTCGTCGTGGCCGGAGCGGTCCGGGCGGCGCGTGGGGTCGCCGGGGCCAGGCCGCTTCTCGCCGGCGCGGATCTCGGGATCGCCGCGCTCGCCGGCGCCACCTGGCTGTTGTCCGATCCGCGCTTTGTCGATGTTCCGGTCTGGCTCTTCGCCGCGACCGTCGCCGCCGCGATCGTGTCGGCGGCGTTGGCGGTGGCCCTGCCGGCCGGCTCGGGGACCGTCGTGGAGCGTGAAGGCCGGGCGTGGGTCCTGCCGGCGGCGATCGCCGTCCTCGACGCGATCGCCATCGGCAACTACTTCCGGTCGTTGAATGGGTCGGAGGTCACGGACGTCGCCCCGATCCTCGCCACCTACATCGCGTTGGTCGTCGCCGGGGACGGGGTCGCGATCCTTGCCTGGTGGTGGGCGTGTCGCTGGCCGCTCGCGATCGGCGCGATCTCGAGTGCCGGTCTCTGGCTGGCGGCGATCGCCGAGAACCCGGAGACGATCTCGACGCACCGGTCGGACGCGGCCATCGCCGCGATCTCGATTGCGCTGGGGCTCGTCGCGCTGGCGATGGGACCCGTCCTGCGGGCGAGTTCGCGCGAGTCCGGCACCCGGCCGGAGGTCTCGCCACCCGACGTGTCGCCGGCCGCCCAGGCCGACGAGCCGGCCGCACCCGCATTCTCGCGTCCGGGAGCGGTCTGGTTGGCCGTCGGCGCGATCCTCTACCCGTTGCTGGCCTGGTACGGAATCGCTCCGCCGGTCTCCGATCTGTGCTGGTCCTGCGTGCCCGCGGTCCCCGGTCAGGATCTCCTTGTCGCGCTGACCGGCTTCTCGATCGTGGCAGTGCCCGTGAGCACGGTGATCCTCTTCCTGGCCGCTGGCCGGCCGGGTCGCCGCTGGCCGGCCGTCGTCCTGCTGGGGACCGGCCTCCTGATCCTCCTCGAGCTGGTCGTGGTGGCGTTCGGATATCAGCGATTCGGGTACCTGTTCATCGCGGCCGGGCCGGCGGCCCTTGTCGGCCTCGGCGGATTCCTGGTCCTGTTGCCGCGCCTCGGTCGCCGCGCGGGGGCCATCTGCGCGCTGGCAGCCGCGATGCTCGTCATCGCGTGGTTCGTCGGCTCCTCGACGATCAACAATCTCGGCTTCGACGCGGGGATCGCCATCGGGTCGATTCCGGCGGGGCTCCTGCTGCCGCTCGCGATCGCGTGGGAGGGCGATCGGGCAGTTCGTCTCGGAGCGCCTTCGTCGCGCGGAAGCACCACGTCCGCTCCCGTTGCTCTCGACACGCCACCGGGCTCACCCTAGGCTCGGCCCGTCGGCGGTCACCGCCGGGGACTCATCGACGGCCGGAGCTCATCGATCTCGAGCTCCGGCCTTCGTTCGTCCGGCGGGTCGTCTCGCGGGGCCGGCCTTGTCCAGGGCCGTCGGCGCGCGCACTCGGCGGCCTGCGTCGCGGATCGGCGATCAGAACGTTGTCGGATGACGCCGGTGATCGCGATGCATCGGGACGCGCACCCGGAAACGGCCTTCGACCGCCGACGGTGCGCTTGGGCGGCATTCGAACAGTATCGATGGGCGCGGCCCGCTGATGCCTTCGCGGGCCGAGGACGGCGGTGGACGCTACGGATGCCGGTTCGGATGGGCTCCTCGATACGGGCGGCGTCTGCGTCGCCTCGCGAACTCGATGGACGCGCCGACGACACCGAGCAGGAGGAGACCGACCGCGATCAGCGACCAGACGAGAGGTCCCGACGATGCGTCTCGCGGGATCGGGGCGTTCGGCTCGGCGGGCTGACCGGACGTGACCCCGGATGGGGTTGAAGGCTCGA
>DATBPR010000304.1:0-4084 GCA_036561285.1 Candidatus Limnocylindrales bacterium
CGAGGAGCGCCGCCATCACCGCGAGGGTCGCCGCCGCGTTCTTCGCCTCCGGCGGCTGGAACGCCGGCACGCCCGTGGCGATCGCCTCCGTCCCGGTCAGGGCCACGGCGCCGGCCGCGAACGCGCGGAGCAGCAGGAGGATCGTCACGGCCTGGAACGTCCCGCCGACCTGACTGGCGACGGCCGCCTCGTTGTAGGGCGTCCCCTCGCCGAGGACGACGATCCGGAACGAGCCCACGGCGATCATCAGCAGCGCCGAGAAGACGAACAGGTACGTCGGAGCCGCGAAGAGATTGCCGGCCTCGCGCAGGCCGCGGAGGTTCCCGACTGTGATCAGGGCGATCGCCGCCACGCAGAGCTCGACCCGGAGATCGATGAGGACGGGAAAGGCGGAGGTGACCTGCTCGATCGCCGATGCTGTCGAGACGGCGACCGTCATCACGTAGTCGATCAGGAGCGCGGACGCGGCGATCAGCGATGCCTGCCGGCCGAAGTTCCGCTTCGACACGGAGTACGAGCCGCCGCCGGTCGGGTAGGCGAGGCAGATCTCGCGGTAGCTGAAGGCGACCGCGATCAGCAGGATGGCGATCGCGCCGCTGACCCAGACGCCGAGCGCCAGGGCCGCGACGCCGCCGAGGATCAGGACGCGGAGGATCTCCTCGGTCGCGTAGGCCGACGAGCTGATCGCGTCGGAGCTGAAGATCGCGAGGGCCTTCTTCTTCGAGAGGCGCTCGCCGATCTCCTCCTCGCTCGCGAGGGGCCGGCCGAGGAGCAGCGCCTTCCCCCGGGACCAGGCCCGACCCGCCGCCGTCGGCGGAACGAACGCGGCGTCCTTCGCGGTGAGCTGTCCCGGGCCCGTCCAGCGGAAGAGGGCCGAGTGGGGCCGGTCGACCCGGACCCGGCGGTCGCCCGGCTTCCGGCCCTGGAGGGATCGGCGGCCGCCGATCACGAGCGGGTGCTCGAACGCGTCACAGCCCGACCCGGAGCCGCTCGATCAGGCGGACCGGCAGGCCCTCCGCGCGCATCTCGGCCTGGACGGCCGCGATGTCGTAGGCGACCCGGTGCCAGCGGACCTCGCCGGCGTCGGTGTCGAGCTCGAGCCAGCCGGACCGCGGGTCGCCGTCGCGCGGCTGGCCGACGCTGCCGGGGTTCACGAGCACGCGCCCCGCATCGGCCAGGGCGAGGAACGGCGCGTCGTCCGGAAGGACGTTGCCGACTCGGGAGCCCCGGAGCGTCCAGGCCATCGGCAGATGGGTGTGGCCGTACAGGCCGAGCGGTGTCGGGAGGTGCGCGAAGCTCTCCCGGGCGATCGCCGCGGTCAGGATGTACTCCCAGGTCGGGTCGCGCGGGCTGCCGTGGACGAGGAAGATCCCCGCCTCGGTCCGGGTGTCCGGGAGGGCCGCCAGCCACTCCGCCGTGGACGCGGCCATCCGATGCCGGGTCCAGACGATCGCGGCGCGTGCGTCGTCGTTGAACCAGTCGATGTCGAGCGCGCCGGTCGCTGCCCGATCGTGGTTCCCGGCGACGCCGGTCGCGCCGATCCCGGCGAGGCGGGCGACCACGCCATCCGGGTCCGGGCCGTAGCCGACGACGTCGCCGAGATGCCAGACGGCGTCGACGTCGCCGGCGTCGGCGAGGACGGCATCGAGGGCGACGAGATTGGCGTGAAGGTCCGACACCACGGCAACGCGCACGCGATGAAGGCTATCGCCCGCGGGTGGGCGCCGGGGTGGCCGGCCCGCGCTACCAGGGACGGCGCTTCCGGGCCGCCGGGTCGCGCGGCCACCCGCGGGCGATCCTCGTGGCGCGTCGCGTCACGACGACCAGCCGGTGGTCAACCAGATCCGCCACAGCCGCGCCGGCGTCGTCCGGGACGGCCGGCTCGACCGCGATCGACGCGCCCGGATCGATCGCCGCGATCGCCCGGCGGGCGGCGCCGAGCTCGTCGCCCCCGCCGGGTCCGAGCGCGCTCGCGGACTTCCACGCGACGAGCGACCCGCCGGCCCCGACCAGCAGCGGGAACGCGAGCTCGATCAGCTCGGCCAGGGGCGCCAGGGCCCGCGCGACGACCGCGGCGCCACGGGGGACCGACGACATCGCCTCGGCCCGGACCGCCGCGACCTGGACGACGTCTGCCAGCTCCGTCGCGGCCACCACCGTCTCGAGGAACCGGGCCTTCTTGGCGACCGACTCCACGAGCATCGCGCGAGCGAACGGGAGCGTCGCCGCGAGCGGCAGACCCGGGAAACCGCCGCCGCTCCCGAGGTCGACGATGGCGTGGATCCCGCGCGCGTCCAGGACGCGCAGGCCGGTCAGGCTGTCGACGACATGGCGGATCGCGATCTCGGCCGGGTCGCGGATCGCGGTCAGGTTGATCGCGGCGTTCCAGGCGATCAGGAGCCGGACGTGGCCGTCGATCGTGCGCCGCGCGTCGTCCGAGAGCGACAGGCCGATCGCCGCGAGGCCTGCGTCCAGCGCGCGCTCGTACTCGGCCGGGAGGGGAGGAAGGGAGTCGACGCGCGTCGGGAGCGGGTCCGGCGGACGGTCCAGGCACCCCTCCTGTCGGTCGTGCCTGTGCGGGCCGTCCGGGCTCCGCTCCCGGCGTCGTCGTACGTCACACCGCGCTCGAACCCTGATCTTCCGCTGCCGGTCCGGTTCGCGGCCGGGTCTCCCCGTGCCCCTCGCCGGCCTCGGTCCACAAGGCGGTCGATGCGGATGCCGGACGTTAGGGGGTCGCCGACCGCGGCGTCAATCCGGTTATCCACGAAACGGGCGCCGGCGCCGGGATTCGTGGAAAACTCGGCGCTCGGCGCGCCAGGTCAGGCGCCGGCTCGACGTTCCTCGCGCAGCGACGGCAGCGCCCGGAGGCGGCCCTTGCCGCCCGGCCGCCCGGTTCCATCGATGTCCTCGTCGTCGCGCCCGACCGCCGCGATCGCCCGCCGCACGATCCGCTCCTCGAGCTCGACCTCCTCCTCCTCGAGCGCCCGCTGGAGCGACGCCTGGAGGTCGGCGGCGTCGGTCTCGGTCGGTCCGGGCAGGACGAGGACGAACGCGGAGCCGGCCCCCGGCACGGAGGCGACATCCAGGTCGCCGCCCATCTGTCGTGCGAGATCCCGGGCGATCGGCAGGCCGAGACCGGTGCCCATCACCCGCTCGTGCCCGACGAGCCGCTGGAACCGCTCGAAGATCCGCCCGCGATCCTCGGCGGGGATCCCCTCGCCGTCGTCGCGGACGATCAGGACGGCGGCGAGCCCGTCGACGCGGCCGGCGATCTCGACGCTGCCGCCCTCCGGCGTGAACTTCAGGGCGTTCGCGACGAGGTTCGTCAGGATCTGCTCGACGCGTCGCCGGTCGCCGGTCGCGACCCGCATCCGCGGCGGCAGGGCGGTCGTCAGCCGCGTCCCGTGGTCGATCGCGATCGGCAGGAGGCTCGAGGCGACCTGCGCGCCGGCCTCGGCGATCGAGAACGGTCCGATCTCGAGGTTGATCGTCCCCGACTCCAGGCGCGACAGTTCCAGCAGGTCGCCGACGAGGTCCGCCATCGAGCCGACGATCGACCGGCTCCGCTCGAGGAAATCGTGCTCGACCTCCGGATCGAGGACCTGGCCGCCGAGGATCAGCTCGAGGTAGCCGCGCAGCCCCGTGAGCGGCGTTCGCAGCTCGTGGGCGACCGTCGACACGAACGTGGCGCGCTCCGCGTCGCGGGCGCGGAGCGTGGCGACCTCCCGCTCCTGGGCGAGCTCGTTCGTGATCAGGGCCAGGGCGACGCCGGCGTGGCGGGCCATCGTCGGCGGGAGGCGCTCGCCGAGACGCGATGCGTCGGCGGCGCGGGCGAACTCGAACCCGAGCGCGACGTCGCCGGCGGTCGGGATCGGCAGCATCGCGTAGTGACCGGGCGGCCCGTCGGCTGCCGCGTCGCCGGAAGTCCCGGCCGGGGCCTCCGATCCCGTCTCGGCTCCATCCGCGTCGACCGTCCCGCCGCCGACGATCAGCGAGATCGGCGCGGGCGCGGCCGCGGCGCGCCGGGCCCGGGAGCGCGGGGCGTTCGCGTCGAGCCAGCCGGCGAGCGCCTCGGCGTCGGCCG
>DATBPR010000305.1:0-1559 GCA_036561285.1 Candidatus Limnocylindrales bacterium
AGATCATCGAGCCCTCGGTCGGAGCGACCCAGACGTCGTCCGCGGCACCGGACGAGGCGAGGTCGCCGGACCACGTCATCGCCGCCCAGGTCTTCTTCGAGGCGAAGTCCTGGAGATACTCGTTGCCGGTGAACCGCAGCCCCTTGTCCGTCAGCGGCTTCATGTCGTCGTGGACCTTCTGGAGGTCGTCCGTCGTGACGGTCTGCGGGTTCGGGTCGATGCCGAGCTTCAGGAGCCCCAGACCGAACGTGTCGCGCTTCTCGTTCAGGAACGTCAGCCGGTCCGGTGGGGTGGCGAACAGGTCCGTCAGCGACTTCGGCTCGGCGATCTTGGCCTTCGCGAGCGACGCCTTGTTGTAGCCGATGCCGGTCATGCCGGACTGCCACGGGTAGTGGTAGTCCTGGTTCGGGTCCCAGACCTGGTTCTTCAGGGCGTCGCGGAGGTTGGCGACGCAGTTCGGGACCGCGCTCTGGTCGACCTGCTCGGCCCAGCTTTTGCTGATGATCTTGGCGGCCAGCCAGTCCGTGACCGTGATCATGTCCCAGCCGGTCGGGAGGCCGGCCACGAGCTGCTGCTGGATCGTGGCAAAGAAGTCCTCGTTCGCCTCGATCTTCTCCTCGTAGTTGACGTCGACGTTGTACTGCTTCTTGAACTCCTCAAGGGTCGGCGACGAGCCCGGCGCATAGGCGCCCGCCTCGCCAGCCTTGCCGGTCAGGTCGATGTAGGCCGGCCACTGGGCCCAGTGGAGCGGGCCCGTGATCTGGGGCACCGGAGTTGGCGAGGCCGGCGGCGCGCTCGAGGCGACCGGCGGCGGGGTCGGGATGTTGGCGTTGCCGGTCGAACCGGCCGGCGCCGGGGTATCCGCACCACCGCCGCCCGTACAGGCCGCCAGGAACGCGGCCACGCCGGCGAAGGCCGTTCCCTGGAGGAACCGGCGGCGCGTCAGATCGGGGTTCAGGCGGTTGGTCGGCTCGGCCATGGTGTCCTCCTCGGGGCGTGGGTCAGGCGGTCGTGTCATCCGCCGGCGCCCCCGCACCGGCCGCTTCGTGGGGGTCGTCGTCGCTCGGGACGACGAAGCTGTGGTCGGGCGACCAGGTGAGCTGGACCTGGTCGCCGCGCGACCAGAGCTCGGCCCGGGTCGCCCGCTCGACGTTCTGCTCGTAGACCATCAGCGTCCCGCCTCGCGACTCGACGAGGTACTGGGTGCTGACCCCGATGTAGGAGGCGTCGCGGACGACGCCAGTCAGGTGGTTATGCCCGGACGGCCCGTCGTCGGTCGTCTCGCGCATCCGGATCTTCTCGGGCCGGATGCCGATCCGGACGTCGGCGTGGCCGTCCACCAGCGCGGCAGGGATCCGGATCGTCGTGTCGTCAGCCAGCTTCGCGCTCGCGTACGAGCCGTCGTTGCCGACGATCGTCGCGGGCAGGAGGTTGCTGACGCCGAGGAACCCCGCGACGAAGCGCGTCGCGGGCCGCTCGTAGAGGACCTCCGGGTTGTCGAGCTGCTCGTAGCGGCCGCGGTTCATCACGGCGATGCGATCGGACATCGTCATCGCCTC
>DATBPR010000306.1:0-2457 GCA_036561285.1 Candidatus Limnocylindrales bacterium
GCTGGTCGTGCGGTCGCCAGATCTACACGGTGTCGCCGCTCGAATCCCTCTTCGCGGAGGAGCGCCGCTGCCCACGCTGCGGCGCGTTCCTCAACTCGGAGCGTCGCGACGTGGAGCGCCGGACGGCGATCCGCCGCCAGAACCCGCCCGACGACCCTGGACCGCCCGAGGAGGACCACGAGCGGCGCGAGGAGGAACGACGGACGGCGCGGCGGCGGAAGGCGGTCGGCACCTAGGGCGACGGGGCGCCGGCCGGGCGGGACCCCGGTGGATCAGATCGGGAGCGGATCGCCGGGGCGGGGCGGCTCCACGAGGCGATACCGCAGGGCGAACGCGACGGCCTCGAGCTTCGAGTGGACCCGAAGCTTGCCCATGATGTTCTGGACATGCGTCCGGAGCGTGTTCGGGGCGATGTAGAGGCGCTCGCAGATGTCCCGCGTCGAGAGACCCTCGGTCAGGGCCTTCAGGACCTCCAGCTCGCGCGGCGTCAGCGGCTCGACGGCCTGGCGCTCGTCGTTCCGCTCGCGGGCCGTCGACACCCGGCGGGCAATCTCGACGATGACCGACTGGGGCAGGAGGGTCTCCCCGGCATCGGCGGCCCGAACGGCGAGCACGACCTCCTCGGCCGCGCGATCTTTCGTGAGGTAGCCGTCGGCGCCGGCCTGGATCGACTCGAGCACGGTCTCGTCGTCCGTGAGGGCCGTCACCATCACGACCCGGGCCGCCGGCCAGCGGGCCTTGATCGCGCGCGTCGCGTCGGCGCCGGTCCCGTCGGGCAGCCGGTAGTCCATGAGGACGACGTCGAGCCGGTCCCTGGCCATCGCCTTCGCGTCGGCGACGGTGTTCGCGGTCCCGACGACCTCGATGTCCGGCTCGCGGGCGAGGAGGGCGGCCAGGGAATCGGCGAGGAGCCGGTGGTCCTCGACGAGCAGGACGCGGATCTTCCGCTGGTCCGCGGTCATCGCGATCCGGCCTCGGCGCCTGTGCCCGGGATCGTCAGCCGATGCGCCGTCACGTCCCCCTCCCGCAGTCGAACCGACCCACCGGGCGCGGTGGCAGGCCCGGACGTCGCTCACGAGGATACCAGCGGGGGGCGGGCTGACATACTCGGAGCATGCGGCTGGCGATGCTCGGTCTGGGGTTGATCGGCGGGTCCGTGGCGCGGGCGGCGATCGCGGCCGGGGCCGAGGTCCGGGCCTGGACGCCGAGCGGGGCCGGGCCTCGCGCGGCCGAGCCCGACGGGATCCGTCCAGCGACCGAGGTGGCCGAGGCCGTCGACGGAGCGGATCTGGTCGTGCTCGCCGCGCCGCCGCTCGCCTGCCTCGAGCTCATCGACATCCTGGCGGCCGGGGACGTCCCGCTCGGCCGCGACGCCGTCGTGACGGACGTGGCGAGCACGAAGGGGGCGATCGTCGCGCGCGCCCGGTCCGCAGGCCTGCGATTCGTCGGCGGGCATCCCCTCGCGGGGCGGGAGACGAGCGGCTACGAGGCATCCGACGCGGGTCTGATCGCGGACCGGCCATGGGTGATCGTCCCGCCGGAGCCGGCCGACGAGGAGGCGCTCGCCCGGGTGGAGGCGCTGATCGCCGCCTGTGCCTCGCGACCGGTCCGGATGACGGCGTCGGACCACGACCGGGCGGTGGCCGCGATCAGCCACCTGCCGCTGGTGGTCGCGGCGGCTCTGGCGGAGGCCCTCGCGGATGCTCCCGATCGCGGGGCGGCGCGGCGGCTCGCGGCCGGTGGCTGGGCCAGCGGGACGCGGGTCGCCCGCGGAGACGTCGAGATGGGGACCGGGATCCTGAGCCTGAACGCGGCAGCGGTCGCTGATCGGCTGCGGGCGTTCCGGGCCGTGCTCGACGGCTGGCAGGCGGACCTCGACGTGGCAGACGGCGACGCCATCCGTGAACGGCTCGCGGCGGCACGCGCGTCCCTCGAGGCGGGCGACACCGCGGGGACCAGCGGAGCGACCGGATGACCGACGAGCTGGTGCTGGCCGTTCCGACGGCCGACCTGTACGACGCGGTCGCCGGCGGCGCCGCCTGGCTGGGGATCCGGACGACCGGCGAGGGGGGCCTCGCGGAGCTGATCCGGACCCGCGGCGAGTTCCGTCCCCGGTCGGAGGTGGAGCCCGACGAGACCTGGAAGCAGGTGATCCCGTACCCCGTGCTGCGCGACGGCTCGCGCTGGTTCCTCATGCGGCGGACGCGGGCCGGCGGCGACGCCCGCCTCCACGACCGGTACTCGATCGGCGTCGGCGGGCACGTGAACCCCGAGGACGGCGGCCTCGACGGCGACCTCTCGACCGCCCTCCGGCGCGAATGGCTCGAGGAGCTCGACGTCGGGTTCGTGCCGGCCTTCCGGTTCGTCGGCCTGCTGAACGACGACACGACACCCGTGGGCCGGGTCCATGTCGGGCTGGTCTACGAGGCGGACGCCGCCGGACGCCCGGTGACGATC
>DATBPR010000307.1:0-2666 GCA_036561285.1 Candidatus Limnocylindrales bacterium
CAGCCCGACCTTCCGGCGCGCCCGCCGTTCGATCGACGCCTGCCGGATCGACGACGCCAGAACGTTCCGGGCGATCCCGAACAGCCATGGTGCGGCGCCCTCGCCCCGGTCCGTGAACCGTTCCCGCGACAGCCAGGCCTCGGCGAACGTCTCGGCCGTCAGCTCGAAGGCCGCCGCCGGATCGCCGGTCCGCCGGAGAAGGAACGCATGGAGAGGCGGTGCGTGCCGGTCGTACACGACGCGGAACGCTGCCCCGCTTCGCCGCGACTTCCGCAGCAGCTCCGCGTCGCCGAGCGTGGTGAGGTCATCGGACCCCGGGCCATTCGTCATCAGGCTCCTCCATGCGGATCTTCCACCCGGACATGGAGCGATCGGACCGGGATGTTACGGCGTCGCCCGAGCCGGCCAACCGGGCGATGGGTGCCACCTGCTAGCCTCGGCAGGTGCCACGCCTCGATCCCGAGCGGCTGCTCGACGACCTCGACCCGGAGCAGCGCGAGGCGGTGCTCGCGACGAGCGGACCGGTGGCGATCCTGGCCGGCGCGGGCACTGGCAAGACCCGGGTGATCAGCCGGCGGACGGCCTACGCCATCGCGACCGACGTCGTCCCGCCCGACCAGGCGCTCGTCGTCACCTTCACCGACAAGGCGGCCGGCGAGATGGTCGAACGCCTCCGGGCCCTGGGCCTGCCGGGCGTCACCGCCCGAACCTTCCACGCCCACGCCCTCAGCCAGCTCCGCCACTTCTGGCCGTCGCGCCACGACGGCGCGCCGATGCCCGGACTGCTCGATTCGAAGATCCCGATCCTCGGCCGGCTGGCCCGCCAGCTGCCCGGCCACTTCCGGTTCACGCCGGCCAAGGACCTCGCCGACGAGATCGAGTGGGCGAAGTCGCGGCGGATCGACCCGCGCGGGTACGAGCGCGAAGTGGCGCGCCTGGCGCCGGGCCGCGAGCCGCCCGTCCCGGCCGACCTGTTCATCCGGACGTTCGAGAGCTACGAGCGGGCGAAGACCCGCGCCGGCCGGATCGACTTCGACGACCTGCTCGTCGAGACGATCCGCCTCGTCGAGGACGACGTCGAGGCCGCCGAGACGGTCCGGGCCCGGAAGCGCTGGTTCAGCGTCGATGAATACCAGGACACCAGCCCGCTCCAGGAGCGGCTGCTCGAGCTCTGGCTCGCCGATCGCCCGGATCTTTGTGTCGTCGGCGATGTCGACCAGACGATCTACACGTTCACCGGCGCGACCTCGGGCTTCCTGACCGGGTTCGCCGAGCACCACCCCGGCGCCCGGATCCTCGACCTGACCCGGAACTATCGCTCGACACCGCAGGTCCTCGAGCTCGCCAACCGGCTGATCGCCGCCGAGGGGCGAACGAAGCGGCTCGCCGCGAGCCGAGGCGATGGACCGGAGCCGGCGATCACCAGGCATGCCACCGCCGACGCCGAGCTGGTCGCGATGGTCGCCGGGATCCGGGGGCTGATGGCCGACGGGGTCGCGCCCGGCGAGATCGCGGTCCTGGTCCGGATGAACGCCCAGCTGGAGCCGATCGAGGCCGCCCTGACCCGGGCCGGAGTGGCCTACCAGGTCCGCGGCCTCCGCTTCTACGACCGCCCGGAGATCAAGGCGGCCATCGCCAGCCTCCGGCGGCCCGGCCTCGAGGCGACTGGGCCCGCGCTGGTCAATGCCATCCGGAGGCGCTGGGTCGACGATGTCGGGTTCGAGGAGGACGGCGCCGACGCGTCGGACGGTCGCGAGGCGCAGGAGCGGCAGTCCTCGCTGGAGACGCTGCTGGCGATCGTGACGACGGTCGCCCGGGGCAGCCCGTCGGCGGATTCGGCCGCGGTCCTCGAGGAGCTGGATCGGCGCGCCCTCCACGAGCGATCGAACGCCGGGGACGGCGTCAATCTCCTCACCTATCACCGGGCGAAGGGCCTCGAATGGGACGCGGTCTTCCTCCCGATCCTCGAGGAGGGCTCCCTGCCGATCCGCCAGGCCCTGGACGACGACGAGGCCCTGGCCGAGGAGCGCCGCCTCCTCTACGTCGGGATCACGCGGGCGCGCGTCCACCTCGCGCTCTCGTGGGCGGAGCGACGCGAGACGCGCGGCCGCGAGGGTCGCCGCCAGGTGAGCCGGTTCCTGCTGGACCTCCGCCCGCGATCAGCGGCATCCGCCCGCGAGCGCCGGGTCCGGGACCTCGGCGGGCCCCCGGTCTCCCCGCCCCGTACGAGACCGGGCGACGATGCCGACCCGGTGTTCGCCGCCCTCCGTGAGTGGCGCACGACGATCGCCCGGGACGAGGGCATGCCCGCCTACGTGATCGCCCACGACTCCACGCTGGCCGCCATCGCCGAGGCAAGGCCGGCCACCCTCGCGGGACTGCGCCGCGTCAAGGGGATGGGTCCCGCCAAGCTCGAGAAGTACGGCGACGGGATCCTCGAGGTCCTCGCCGCGCTCGACTGACCCGGCCGACCGAGGTACATCCCCTCGCCGCCGGCCAGGCAAGATGGAACCGGATCGGCTTGGCGCGGACCTTAGGCTCTGAATGCGGCGATCCACGCCGCAACCGACCGAGGGGTCCCGAATGCGGGAGCTGGTCGAACGGGCGAAGGCGGGCGATCGCGAGGCGTTCTCGGAGCTGGGACGCCTCTGGGTCGACCGGCTCTT
>DATBPR010000308.1:0-5659 GCA_036561285.1 Candidatus Limnocylindrales bacterium
GGTCGACCTCGCCGTGCGATCGGATCGGGACATCGGCGATGGTCAGGTTGTAGCTGGTCGGCAGGCCCTTCTTCTCGGATCCATAGCGCGGGTACGCCTGGACGTACTTGCCGAACAGCTCGCCGACCAGGGTCGCGAGCAGCTTGTTCGTGGTGACCGAGCCGAGGCCGCCGATCGAATGGCCTCGCAGCGAGTACGAGCCCGCGGGCCTGATGTCGATCGGCACCGCCTTGAGCGCAAGCGGGTGCCTGATGCCGAGCACGGCGTAGTCCGGATCGCCGGGGCCCAGCGTCAGCAGTCGATCGAACACGGCCGCCAGATCACCGGCGCTGACGTCGCGGGATCCAAGGCCGGCGGAGACCGACAGCACGCGGGGGGCCGCGGCGCCCCGGGCCGCGGCCCCGTACAGGGCGGCCTTCGTCTCGCGGGTCAGCGGATTGTCGGCGGCAGCCGGATCGTCGGTCCGCTCCACGACGGCCACACGCTTCGCGCGTCCGATCACGGCGGCCAGCCGCGCGGCCGGGAACGGCCGGAACGCGGTGATCGCCACGGCACCGACCGCGCGCCCTCGTTGACGAAGGACGTCGACGACCGCCCGGGCCGTGTCGGCGATGGTCCCCATGGCGACGAGGACCTCATCCGCGTCCTCGCAGCGATAGGCATCGATCGAGCCGTACGGTCGGCCTGTCAGGGCGGCCCACTCGGTCATTGCCTCGTCGAGGTTGGCCCCCAGCGACGCGTAGAAGGCCCGTTGGGCGATCCGTCCCTTCATGTAGCTGTCCTGGTTCTCGACCACGCCGGTCATCAGGGCGGTCGCGGGCTCGAACAGCGAGGTGATCCGGTCGCGCGGGTTGCCGACGAAGTCCCG
Source organism: Candidatus Limnocylindrales bacterium (assembly GCA_036561285.1). Lineage (GTDB taxonomy): Bacteria > Chloroflexota > Limnocylindria > Limnocylindrales > CSP1-4 > CF-46. The sequence continues at coordinate 869 of DATBPR010000308.1, forward strand.
GAGCAGCTGGTCCTCCGGGAGACGGACGTTCTCGAGCGTATGCGTCGTCAGGAACCCGTCCTGGACGACGAAGAACGGCGTCTGGGAGGTCTCGGCCGCGCGTCGCGCGATCGCGGTCAGATCGGCGGCCTCCTGGGCATTCCGGGCGAACACGATCCCCCATCCGGTGTCCGCGACGCCCATCACGTCATCGTGCCCGGCGTGGATGTTCAAGGCCTGGCTCGTGAGGGCCCGCGCGCCGACGTGGAAGACGACCGGGAGGCGCTTTCCGCTCAGGACGTAGAGGACCTCCTTCATGAGGATCAGGCCCTGTCCCGCGGTGAAGTTCGTCGCGCGCCTGCCGGTGAGCGCGACGCCCTCGGCCGCCGATGCCGAGCTGTGCTCCGACTCCGGCTCGATGAAGGCGAGGGGGGTGCCCCAGAGATTCGGGCGGCCGGCGGCCACCGCGGCCTGGAAGATCGCCGCCATCGTCGTCGACGGCGTGATCGGATAGGCGCAGGCCACCTCGGAGATCCTTGTCTCGACATGGGCGATGGCTTCCGAGCCGTCGACGATCGCGGCGATCCCGGGAAAGCGTGCCCGGGCGGCGGCAGCATCCATGGCGCCGGTGCTCCGTCCCATGGTCACGCATCGACCGAGCGGAACACGAGCGAGTCGACCGTCGTCGAGCGACAGGCCACGGCCTCGCCTTCGGCGAAGCGCCACCCGTCATACGCCGGGCAGGCCCAGCACAGCTCGATGTCGACCAGGCCGCGTCGCGGACAGACGACCTGCCCCGACTCGACGGCCAGAATCCGGGCCCGGCTTCGCGATCTCGAGATGCGGCGTACGTTCATGACTCTGCCTCCTGCACGGAGACTGGCCTCCGGGCCCGCATCCGGAACGGGCCGGAGGTCACGATTCGGGGCGACGGCCGGCCCGTCGCCGGAACTCCGGTGCGAGCGGCCCGCCACGAGGGGCCCTCCGGCACTGGTTCCAAGGTCGACCCGGCGGAACCTTGGTCGTGAACGCAGCTGGAGGCAGCCATGACGGCCCTGGCAACTGGCGGCCGGCAGATGATCCGGTCCTTCGTGGATCACGAACATGCAGAGCTGGTCGATGGCATCGACCGGATTCACGAGACCGGCTGCGAGCTGCCAACCCTCTCCGCGCCGACGATGGTGGCCCGGGTCGAAGGTGTCCTTCGCTGGGTCGAGGAGACGCTCAAGCCCCACATGGCCTGGGAGGAGACCTGGCTGTTTCCGACCATCGACCACCGGGCACAGACGCGCTGGGCAACGCGGCTGGTCCGCTTCGATCATCGCCAGATCAAGCAGCAGGCCGAGCGCCTTCGCACGCATCGGTCCGAGCTCCAACATGGGCCCTCCGGCGCGGCGATCACGGAGGCGCGCTGCGATCTGTTCGGACTCGAGGCGCTTCTTCGCGCGAACCTCGAACGCGAGGAGGCCTTCCTCCTTCCGCTCCTGGAACGGGAGGCCGAGGCATGGACACCCGAGTGGCGGGACTGACGGCACGTCGCGACCAGGATCGACTGGAGCCGGCGGATGCGGCCAGCCGTATCCGGCACTGGGGCTTCCTGGCGAACCCGGACTTGCCCGACCGGCCCGGCCCGGCCTACCTGCTGGTCGCACTCCGTGCGGCCCCGAGCCTTCGACATTACGACCCGGAATCGGTCGACTACTGGGTGACCGAAGTGGGTCGTGGCGCACGTCGAACCCTCACGCACGACACGCCGATGCCCCAATCTGAGGACGTTGCCTGGGGCCTGATCCGGCTCGTCGATCGGCTCGGGGTCTCGAACGAGTACCTGACGTTCGGCGGACACCTCGACGCGGCGTCCGTGGACGATGTCGTCATCGCTGCGTTCACCTCGCCGGCGCCCTTGCTGCGGCGCGGCGGGCATTCGCAGGGCGTGGACCCCGGGGCCGACTCCGTCGGCGCGTTCTTCGGGCGGCTCATGATCGCGATCGACTTCACACCCGGGTTCGAGGCAGAGTTCGCGAGAGCCGATCCCCTGACCCGCTACGCGGCATTCGTCCGGGACGGGATCGATCGCCGGCACGCACGTGCGGGCGCAGGACCCATCGACGACGAGCTCACTCGCCTCCTTCGGACCGAAGGGACGCGGCTCCGCTCTTCGGCACCCGGGGCCTGGGAGCAGGCGGGGACGCTGCTTGCCGCCGCGGCGCATTGACCTTCGGCCCACAGCGAAGACCGCAGGATCGGTCGGAAGTGCCCGACTCGCGATGGCAGACCGCCCTGTCGCCCGGACGGCATGCGGATCGACGATGACCTTGTCAACGCACGGAAAGGAGACCCTTGGTGGAGCTCAGCATCGCACTGGGACTGGCAGGCTGGTTGGTCCTGATCGTCGGGGCCGCGCTCTTCGCAATCGTGGCGCAGTTCGTCGGCGACGCTCGGTCCAGCTATGAGTGGGCCGTCGATGGTGTCGCCGCAGGCGTCGGAGCGCTGGTCGCCAGCGAGTTCGTCACCGCCTGGCAGGCCACGGGCCCGGTCTTCGACGGCCTGGCGATCGTGCCGGCGCTCATTGGTGGTCTGGTCGTCGGTCTCGTCGTGGCCGTCGCCACGCGACTCCTGACGGGCGGTCACTCCACCCACGGGGCGATGTCCGCCTGAACGGTCCCGAAGGGCCGCGAGGCGGATGTGGGCCCGCCGTGTCGAAGGACTCGGCGGGCCCCGTGACTTCCGGGGCAGATGCCTCATGGCCCGCTCGATCGTGACGTTGCGCAGGTTCCCAGGGGCGGCCAAGAGGTCGATGCTCGAGCTGAAGCGCGTCGCGGTGCGCATCGCGACCATCGAAGGGAGCGCATCGGCCATGAAGAACATCCTCGTCGCCTACGACGGAGGCGAGCCGGCCCGCCGGGCGCTCGACTCCGCAATCGAGCTGACCAAGCGGTTCGGCGCGTCTCTCGCGGTCGTCAGCGTCGTGCCCGTCCATCCGGGGCGTGCGCCGATCGACCCGTGGGATGACCGCCACGTCCATGATCAGCAGCTCGCCGAGGCCCGCGACTACCTCGCGAGCATGGGCATCGTCGCCGAGATGCTCGAGCCCGCAGGAGATCCAGCCGACGCGATCGAGCGCGTGGCCGAGCAGGGCCACTTCGATACGATCGTCATTGGCTCGCGCGGCCTCGGCGCGGTGTCCCGGTTCCTCCAGGGCAGCGTCTCGGAGCATGTCGCGATGCACGCGAATGCGACGGTGATCGTCGCCCGCTGAGGTCCGCGCCGTGGCATCAACCGGCACCGACACCCGCCAGGGCGTCGGTGCCGTTCTGTACTGCGCCGGCGGGGTCAGGCGGCGTGCGGCAGCGGCTGGCGGAGGTCGATCGTCGCATCGATGACACCGGCATCTCCGCTGGAAACGTTCACTGGCGCGCCCATGGTCCGGACCAACCCGAGCATTGCGCCATTGGACGAGCGGATCGAGGCCCGCAACTCCGTGACGCCGTGCTGACCCGCCCATGCCATCGCCTCGCTGAGCAGGTTCCGGCCCAGCCCACGGTGCTGCCACGCGTCGGCGACGGCGATGGCCATCTCGGCTTCTCCCGGGACGATTGGCTCGACGCAGACATGGCCGACGATGACCGGTCCATCGGCGCTCCTGGCTACGGCGACAAGGCCTTCCCGATGCTCGTGGTCAGGACCGCAGAAGTAGCCGGCCGTTCGGTCGCCGATGCCGGGCGTCGCGCCATGGAAGCGCGCCTCAAGGGAATCGGGGGAGAGATCCGCATAGAAGCGCGTCAATCCCGCGCGGTCACCAGGGGCGACCGGACGGATCCTGTACGACTTCCGTCGCGATGCGCCAGCCATGCACAGAGTGAACCCCGAATACGACCGTGAACATCAGGTCCGAATGGCCCGTCTCGTGCATCCGTCCGGCACGGGAACTGTCCGGCCTTGGCTCGCATGATCAAGCCGAAGGAGCATGGTCATGAAAGCACTCATCGCCGTCGACGGATCTCCGGAATCGACAGCCGCCGTAGACATGGCGGCCAATTTCGACTGGTCGCCGGGGTCACGCCTCGAGATCCTGACGGTAGCCCCGACGGACGTCGATCTGTACGGCGGGCCGTTCGCTGCATTCGAGGACTTCGGCCCAATCGACGAGCTCCACCGTCAAATGGACCGCGAGCGCGAGGCGATCCTGGACGAGGCCATGACGCGTCTCGGACGCGACGACCTCGACGTCCATACGCGGCGTCCGGAAGGCGGGCCAGCCCCGAGGATCGTCGAGGAGGCCGAGTGGATGTCAGCCGACCTCATCATCCTCGGAGCCCGTGGTCACGGCGCAGTCGAGCGCGTGTTGATCGGCTCCGTGTCGTCCGAGGTCGTCGATCATGCCCATTGCCCCGTGCTGGTGGCCCGGGGTGGGGCGGCGCGGCGGGTCCTCGTCGGCACCGATGGGTCGGATCAAGCGATGTCCGCCGTCACCTTCATCGCCGAGTCGGGGCTGTTCCGGACCGCGGAGATCCGCGTGATCGATGCGGTGGATCTCCAGCCGGCCTGGTGGCTCGGGTTCGCGGCCGAGAGCGCCTCCGTGGCTTCCGAGGCATACACCTCGGCGCTTGCCACGGCCCGCGAGCGCGCCGTCGCCGCCACGTCGGCGGCCTGCGCGGTCCTCGAGGCGGCCGGCTTCGACGTCAGCACCTGCGTTCGGGAAGGTCGCCCGGCCGCGACGATCCTCGACGAGGCGGCGAGCTGGGGCGCCGACCTGGTGGTCGTCGGGACCCGTGGCCACGGGATCATCAAGGAGATCTTCCTGGGCAGCAC
>DATBPR010000309.1:0-1752 GCA_036561285.1 Candidatus Limnocylindrales bacterium
CGCTCGCCCTCACCGGCGGAAACCTGGACGGCGCCGGCCCGGCGACGTTGTTCGACCTCGCCTACGCGAGCTTCGCCTTCGACCTCATCGCCGGCCCTGACAACTGGCGGCTCATCGCCCAGGCCCCGGGGGACCGTGGCATCGTCTGCGGCGCGCTGGACCCGGCGGCCGGCGGCGACGAGACACCCGAGCTGCTGATGTGGGCGGCCCACTACGCCGCGTCCACCCAGGGGCGAGGGCTCGATCGGGTCGGGCTCGCCAATGCTCCGTCCCTGGCGACGCTGGGGCCGGATGTCGCGCTTCGGAAGCTGCGCCGGGTCGCCGAGGCGGCGGCCCTGGCCGGCGCGGACCCGCAGGCGGCGGCCGCGTCCCTCGATCCGCGCGCGTTCGGGGGGCGCCGGAACCGGCCGGGCCGCGTTCGTCTGGGCGACGACCCCACGCCGTGAGCGACCCCCGCCGATGACGGCCGACGGGGGACCGCTGCCCGCGCGTCGATCGGCGGCCTGGTCGCTCGTGTTCCGTGGGTCGTACCGCCTGATCCGGCTCCTCGACCCGTTGCTCCGCTCGTGGATTGCCAACGGCTGGCCGGGTCTCGACGGGATCGTGGAGCTGGCGACCGTCGGTCGCCGGACCGGGCGTCCGCGGCGGATGCTCGTCACCCTGATGGCGGTCGACGGTCACGGCTACGTCGGCCATCCGAACGGTCCGTCCTCGTGGACGAAGAACATCGCGGCGGCCGGCTGGGTCGAGGTCGATCCGTCCGGGCCGTCAGGCCCGCGCTACGCCGTCGTGCCGCTGCCGGCGGGGCCGGAGCGCGACGGCGTGATCCGCGCGACCTGGACGCAGCAGCCGTTCCCGGCGAACCTCCTGTACCGCGCCGCGGGCCGTCACGTGGCGGCCGTCGGCACCTACTATCGCCTGGATCCGATCGTCGGTGAGATCACGCGGCGAAGTTGAACGTCAGACATGGCCCGGGCCGAGGCCCAATGCACGAATCAGCGGGCCGTCCGGATCCCGTGATCAGGACTCACCGACGTCTCCAGAGCTCCGTCCAGAACCACCATGCGACTGCGGCGCCGATCAGGGGACTGATCACCAGCGCAAACATGAACTGGAGAAGGACGCTCGCGTTCGCCAGGAGTCCGAAGGCGAGGTACGCGCCTCCCAGGAGGCCGACGACCGCTCCGAGGATCGTCATGACCTGCTCGAGACAGGACCAGCCTGCCTGGGCCCGATCCGCCTGCAACCGGGCTTGCCGATCGAGGGTCGGCAGGACCTGTGCCGGATGCGTCGGCGAAGGCGTCAGGGCGCTCCCGGTACGCCCGGCCACTGAGTCGAAGTCGAAGCCGCAGTTGCGACAGAAGCGGAGTGCGCCGACGCGATGCGTTCCGCATCGTTGGCAGAAGCGGCTTTGCTCGGCTCCGCCCATCTCAAGATCCAGACCTGATGGCGCCCTTCAGCCGAGCGGGTCCGTCATGGCGCGGCGGCCGAATCACACACGCGAACATCTTCTCTGCGTCGTGGGTGGCATCGATGCGCAAGAAGGCACGGAAATCTTGCATTCACCCGAACAGAGATCCGCTCGCACGGGCGCGGCACCGTCGGCACGCGCCGATCCCCGCCGGCCCGCCTCGCCGCTGATACGCGCCAGCAAGAAAGAACAGCCCTGCGATCTCGCCGACGCAGGTGGCCGGCGCCAGGATCGGCTCACGGCGAGTCCGGTTCCGTCCGAACAGATCGAGACCTTCTTCA
>DATBPR010000310.1:0-1521 GCA_036561285.1 Candidatus Limnocylindrales bacterium
ATCCTGATCATGGACGAGCCGACCGCGGCGCTCGGCCCGGCCGAGACCGCCCAGGTCCGCGACCTCGTCCGGCAGCTCAAGACAGAGGGCATCGGGATCTTCCTGATCAGCCACGACATCCACGACGTGTACGACCTGTCCGACCGGATCAGCGTCATGTACCACGGCCGGCTGGTCGGGACCCTCCAGAAGGACGGGAGCAACACCGACGAGATCCTGGCGATGATCATCATGGGCAAGAAGCCCGGCGAGGTCACCAGCGAGGAAATGGCCGCCCTCCACGCCTGATCGACGCCCGCAGGAGCGGACGAACGCCCGACCCGGAGGTCGGGGTCGAAGCCCTAGGGCGTCAGGTGGAAGGTCGGCGCCAGCGCCGGATAGAGCCGCCGGTAACGCTCGTGCGCCTCGCGATACGCCGGCCGGTCCGATCCCGGCGTCGCGGCGACCGTCGCGTGGACCCAGGCACCCGTCGCCTCCGGAACCGTCGCGAACCAGCCCGCCCCGCCGACGGCCGCGAGCACGCCCGCCCCGTAGGCCGCCCCCTCGGTCGTCGCGACCGTCGCGATCTCCGCCTCGAGGACATCGGCCAGGATCTGCCGCCAGACCGGGCTCGCGATCCCGCCGCCGGAGGCACGGATCGTGGCCGGGGCCGGCATCCCGGCGGCGACCATGAGGTCGAGCCCGTCGCGCAACCCGAACGCCACGCCCTCGAGGACGGCCCGGGTCAGGTGCCGCCGCTCGTGGCTCACCGTGAGCCCGACGAAGGCGCCCCGCGCGAGCGGGTCCGGGTGCGGGCTGCGCTCGCCCGAGAGGTAGGGCAGGAAGAACAGCCCGTTGCTGCCGGCCGGAACGCCGGCGGCTGCGTCGGTCAGCGGACCGAACGCCTCGCCCGGCGCGAGCGTGTCGCGGAACCAGCGCAGGCTGCCGGCGGCCGAGAGCATCACCGACATCAGGTGCCACCGTCCGGGCACGGCGTGGCAGAAGGCGTGGACGCGGCCGCGCGACTCGACGATCGGCGTGCGGCTCGGGGCGAACACCACGCCGGACGTGCCGAGCGACAGGACGGGCGTCCCCTCGTCGACCGCTCCCAGCCCGACGGCGTTGGCCGACTGATCGCCACCGCCGGCGACGACCGGCGTGCCGGCGCGGAGCCCCGTCGCCTCCGCCGCCGCGGCGGTCAGCCGGCCGGTGACCTCGGGCCCTTCGAACACCGCCGGCAGCCAGGCCGGATCGATCCGGAGCGCGCCCACGATCTCGCTCGACCACGTGCGGGCGGCCAGGTCGAACAGGATCGTCCCCGCGCCGTCGGCGACGTCGATCGCGTGGTCGCCGGTGAGCTGCAGCCGGACGAAGTCCTTCGGCAGGAGGACGTGGGCGACTCGCGACCAGACCTCCGGCTCGTGGTCCCGGACCCAGACGAGCTTCGGGGCCGTGAACCCGGTCAGGGCATCGTTGCCGGTGATCCGGATGAGCCGCTCCGGGCCGATCGTCTCGCGGATCTCGTCGCAGGCGTGGGCGGTC
>DATBPR010000311.1:0-4587 GCA_036561285.1 Candidatus Limnocylindrales bacterium
CGCTCTGGCTCGGGTCGGTGTAGATCGTCACGGTCGCCGGTACGGTCTTCGCGGCAACGGTCTGGGCGAAACCCTGCGGGACGACGATCACGGCGGAGACCTGGCCGTCCTTCATCTTCGCGAGGAGCTCGTCATGGCTCCCCGTCTCGAGCTTGACCCCGTTCGCGGATTCGAACGCGGTGGCCAGCTGCTGTGAGGCCGGCGAGCCGTCCAGGTCGGCATAGCCGATCGTCCGCTCGTCGCTGCCGCCCGAGAAGATCGACCCGAAGAGGACGACCAAGATCAGGGGGAAGGCAAGCGTCCAGAAGAGCGCCGCGCGATCGCGGGTGAAGCTCTTGATGTTGGCGATCGTGAGGAGCCGGAGGGCGTGCATCGATCGGTCCGTCTAGTCCCGCAGCGTCCGGCCGGTCAGGTCGAGGAAGACGTCCTCGAGCGTCGCCCGGCGAACGCCGAGGTTCGCCGGCTCCACGCCGAGCTCCTCCGCCGCGGCGAGGACCCCACCGATCGTCGTGGCGACGTCCCGGGTGTAGACGAGCACCTGACCGTCCTCGTGCTTGACCGACGACACGCCGGGCAGCTTCGCGAGCCGGTCGTCGCCGAGCCCGTCGATGGCGTCGAACCGGACGGCGCGTTCCTTGAACCGCCGGCTGACCAGCTCGTCGACCGTTCCTTCCTCGAGGATCTTGCCGTGGTCCATGATCGCGACCCGGTCGCAGAGGACCTCCGCCTCCTCGAGGTAGTGCGTCGTCAGGAGCACGGTGTGGCCGGCGTCGCGGATGCCGAGGACCACCTCCCACAGGGCCCTCCGCGCGGCCGGGTCCATCCCGGTGGTCGGCTCGTCGAGGAAGACGAGCTCGGGGTTGTTGACGAGAGCAAGCGCGACGGACAGCCGCTGGCGCTGCCCACCGGACAGGTTCTGCGTCCGGGTCGACCGCTTCTCGCCCAGATCCATCAGCTCGATCAGCTCGTCCGGCTCGCGGCCGGATGGATAGAACGCCCGGAAGAGGGTCAGGACCTCGAAGACCGTGAGCTTCGGGTAGAGGGCGGCGGTCTGGAGGGAGACGCCGATCCGGGCGCGGAGCTGGTCGGCGTCGCGCACGGCGTCGATCCCGAGCACGCGCACCTCGCCCGCGTCGGGCTGGCGGAGACCCTCGAGGACCTCGACCGTCGTGGTCTTGCCGGCGCCGTTCGGCCCGAGCATCCCGAAGATCGTCCCGGGCCGGACCTCGAAGCTGATCCCGTCGACGGCTCGCGTCTCGCCGTAGATCTTCTGCAGGCCCTCGACGCGGATGACGGGATCCGCCCCGGCCCCCACTTGGTCCGTCACTCGGCCGATGGTGCCACGTCACCCGTTTCGGTGTCGGTTGCGGGACGGTCACCCCGGGCGCCGTCGCCGAGGCTGGCGAGGCCGGGTCCGTCGTCCCGGAACGACGAGAGTTCGAGCTCGTCGACGTCGAGCGGGTCGAGGGCGTCGGTCGGGTCCGTCCGGCCGGTCTCCGGCGCCGGCGCACCCAGGTCGAGGTAGGCGTCGATGGCGGCGGCGATTCCGACGTCCCGGCCCTCCCGCTCCGAGAGGAACCACTTCTCCTCGAGCACGTCGCAGTACGCCTGGACGAGGTCGCGGTTGGGGCCGACTGCCGCCGCGATCCGGGCGAGCGTCGGCCGATAGACCTCGTGGAGCCAGCGCTCCGCCGGATCGTCCGGGCGGGCTGTGCTGCCTTCCGTCCAGACCGTGCATGCCTCGAACTCGTTGAGGTCGTTCAGGAGCAGCCGGGCCTGGCCCTCCATCGCCCGGATCCGCGTCCGGCGCTCGAGCTCACGGGCGTGGTAGCGGCGCGTCGTGACCCCCATCCGCAGGCGGACCCGCCCGTCGGGCGCCTCCGGGTCGACGTCGAGGTCGACCGAATAGCCAAGCTCGTTCAGCTTGCGGACGCGGGACCGGATCGCCTGGCGGTCGTCGGCATGGAGGACCGGCTCGTCGTGGATCACGGTCCAGACCTGGTCGTACCGATCGCGGACGCGCTCGGCCGCGGCGATCGCGTCGTCCGCGAGGTCCGGGCGACCCTGCATCGCCGCGAGGTCCGCCAGTCCGAACGCGACGTTCTCGACGAGGATCTCGAGGTCGTACGCCCGCTGGCCGTCGGACAGCTCCGGGAAGATCTCGCTCGTCTCGGCGTCGACCAGGTACGCCTGGATCCGGTCGCCGTCGCGCCGGAACAGGGTGTTGGCGAGCGAGCAGTCGCCCCAGAACACGCCCGACCGGTGCAGGTCGACGAGCAGGAACGCCATCGCATCCAGGAGCCGGTCTCGATAGATCGCGCTCGTCGGCGGCAGCCGCATCATCAGCCGCCGGTACTGGAGCGAGTGCGGCAGGAACTTCGTGGCGAGGATCGCCCGGTCCGCCGCCGGCTCCTCCGCGACGCCGGCCGCCTCGACCGTCGGCAGGCGGAGACTCTCGAGGTGGAGCAGGGCGCGGTACTCACGGCGGGCCGGACCGAGCGGCAGCTCCTTCAGCGCATAGAGGATCCCGTTCGAGGCGAGGAACCGGACGAGGTGACGTGACGGGCCGACCGGTACGTAACGGAAGTCGAGGACGTCGGACGGCCAGTCGGCGAGCGGCAGCTCCCACGGCAGCTCGACGAGGTCGATCGCGGGGTCGCGCAGGCGCAGCCGCGGGAAGCGGCCGAGCGGTCCCGGCGACCGGAGCGTGAGCGTGTCCCCTCCGGTGCCGGCGGTCAGGCCCGCACCCACGTCCGGCTCAGAGCCGCTTGCGGAGATACGCGGCGACGGTCCCGTCGTAGCCGAGCTCCTCGTACAGGCGGCGGGCGTCCGGCCGGTGATGACCGGCGGTCACTTCGGCGAAGGCCGCGCCGACCTCGGTGCCCATGCCCTCGGCGGCCTCCATCAGCAGCCGACCGATCCCCCGCTCGCGGACGCCCGCGTCCACGACCAGCGCCATGATCCGGACGACCCGGTCGGAGTGCTCGAACCGCGGCAGGGCATGGACCGCGACGAAGCCGAGGACCTCGCCATCGTGATCGGCGACGAGGACGCGGCTGTGCGGCGAATCGAACCGGCCGAGCCGCTCGACGATGTCGCTCGGGCCGGCCGGATAGCCCTCGTCGGTGAAGAGCGCCGCGATCCGCTCGGCGTCGTCGGCGGTCGCCGGGCGGATCTCGGTGGGATGGCGTTCGGTCATGGCGGCGATGGTACCGGGCGCCGCTCGGCCACGATCAGGTGCGGGCCGGTGACAGGGCCGGTGAGCAACAGGACCGATGGACCGAACGGGCCGTCCTCGACGCGCGAGATCGGGACCCCGCCGGCGGCCGCCCGCCGGCGGAACGCGTCGAGGGCATCCGGCGACGCGGGGGCCGGAAAGCCCAGGTAGCGGCCGCAGGGCCCCTCGCCGTGGCGGGCGAGGGTCGCGGCCAGGCGGCCTTCGGTCGTGGGTTCGGCGAAGGCGAGCCGGCCCTCCGTCGGGTCCTCGACCAGCACGACGGCCGCGCCCAGGTGGAGGTCCGGCACGGCGCCCGCGATGGCGGCCCGGACCGCGTCCTCGGGCCATCCGAGATCCCGGAGCACCCGCTCCAGCTCGACGGTCGCGACGATCGTCGCCTCGCGCACGAGCCCGGCGACCAGGTCGTACGGCTGCTCGGGGCGACCCGCTCCGTCGCCCTCCGAGCCGGCCTGCCGCGCGGTCACGACCGGAGCAGGAGATCCGGCGAGACGCCGCCGACCGGCACGAATCCGAGGCTCGTGTACATGCGGCGGGCGACGTCGTTGTCCTCGAACACGCCGAGGTAGATCCAGCCGCTGCCGGCGCCGATGGCGTCGGAGACGACCAGCGACGTGACGAGACGGCCGAGCCCGAGGCCGCGGAACTCTGGCGCGGTGCCGATCGACGAGAGATAGCTGGCCCCGGCGAAGGTCGTCCGCCGGGCGACCGCGGCCGGCCGGCCGTCGACCCGGGCGAGGATCGCGTGATACGGCTCGGTCGCGAGCCCGAGGACCGCCTCGAGCTCGATCGCGACCCGGCGCTCGGGCTCGACGTCGAACGACGACAGGAGCACCTCGGCGATCCCCTTCGCCGCTTCTTCGGCGGCGTCCCCGCCGAGGCGGTGGAGCCGCTCGACCGTCAGGGTCCGCCCGCCGACGTCCGGCAGACGGACGGGCTCGATCGCGGCATGGTCGTGGTCGAGGGCCATCATGTACCCGCCGCCGTGGTCCTCGAAGCCGAAGGCCAGGAGCCGCTCGGCGAGATCCGGCGGCTCGTCGAAACCCGGGAATGCCCAGAGGTGCGGGATTCGGTCGAGCCCGGCGAAGAGGGCGAGGATCTCGGTCAGGCGCCGGTCGAACGCGGCGGGCTCGCGCGGCCAGGCCACGCCCTCGAGCCGGTTCCAGAACGGCTCGCGATCCGTGGCGTCATACAGCAGCCAGCCGTCCCCGAGGTCGCGGACCTCGCGGCCGATCAGGGCATGGGTCGCGGTCTCGTGCCAGGCCATCCAGCGGACGTCGGCGGGCGTGATCTCGCCGGGTCGGCGCCACCCGCGCGCCTCGGGGGGATGCGGGCCATCGACGACCATCCGC
>DATBPR010000312.1:0-6967 GCA_036561285.1 Candidatus Limnocylindrales bacterium
GCGGGCCTCGTCGAGGGTCAGCGTGTGGCCGTCGACGACCGACGACAGGGCCGCCCGCACCCGGTCGCTCATCGGACCGCCTCCGCGGCGATGGGCTCACCGGGCTCGCCGGGCGCATCGTCGCGCTCGGCCATCCCGGCCGTCGCGAACGAGCCCGTCACGTCATCCAGGCGGGATGCCTCCCCTTCGCCGGCCAGCCGCAGGAAGTTCGCCAGCAGGTGCGGACCCTGCGGGGTGAGGACGCTCTCCGGATGGAACTGGACGCCCTCCAGCGGGAGGGCCACGTGGCGGATCCCCATCACGACCCGATCGACCTCGCTCATCGCGGTCACCCGCAGCTCGGGCGGCAGGGTCGCGGCGTCCACCGCAAGCGAGTGGTAGCGGGCCGCCAGGAATGACGGCGGCATCCCGGCCAGCAGCCCGGCACCGTCGTGGGTAACCTCGGACGCCTCGCCGTGAACCAGCGTCGGGGCGCGGACGATCGAGGCGCCGAACGCGGCGGCCATCGACTGCATCCCGAGGCACACGCCGAGCAGCGGGATCTCGCGGTCGCGAGCGACCTCGATCGTGGCGACCGAGACGCCGGCCGACGCCGGATCGCCCGGCCCCGGCGAGACGACGATCCCCCGCAGGTGGGCGTCGGGGTCGGCGGCCATCGCCTCGACCCCCGCCTTGTCGATCGCGTCGTTGCGGATGACGCGGACCTCCGCGCCGGCCGCCTCGAGCGCCTGGACGAGGTTGAACGTGAACGAGTCGTAGTTGTCGATGACGAGGATCACCGGGAGCTCCCGGCCGGCGCCGGCTCGGAGCGGCCGCGCGGCGCGTCGGCCGGCTCGACGGCCAGCTCGATCGCCCGCCGGAGGGCCGCCGCCTTGTGCTCGGTCTCCTCGAACTCCTTCTCGGGCACGGAGGCCGCGACGATCCCGGCACCCGTGTGGACGTGGGCCTGGCCGGCCCGGAGCACGGCGCTCCGGATCGTGATTGCCGTGTCGAGGTTGCCGTTGTAGCCGAGGTAGCCGACTGCGCCGCCGTACAGCCCGCGGCGCTCGCCCTCCGCGGCGGCGATGAGCTGCATCGCCCGGACCTTCGGGGCGCCGGACAGGGTTCCCGCAGGGAAGACCGCCCGGAGCGCATCCAGCGCGTCGAGGTCCGGCCGGAGCCGCCCTTCGACGTGCGACACGAGGTGGAGGACATGGCTGTAGCGCTCGACCTCCATGTACTTGCTGACGGTCACGGTGCCCGGTCGCGAGACCCGCCCGAGATCGTTCCGCCCGAGGTCGACGAGCATGATGTGCTCCGCCCGCTCCTTCGGGTCGCGCTGGAGCTGCTCGGCGAGGAGCTGGTCCTCGCGCTCGTCGGCGCCACGCGGCCGCGTCCCGGCGATCGGGTGGGTCGTGAGACGGTCGCCCTCGACCTGGAGGAGGAGCTCCGGGCTCGCGCCGACGACCTCGAACGACGGCGTCCGGACGAAGAACAGGTACGGGCTCGGGTTGACCCGGCGGAGGGCGCGGTACAGCGCGATCCCGTCCAGCGGCCGGCCCGTCGCCGGGTCGGCAGGGAGATCGAACGACTGGCGCCGGGCCAGGACGACCTGGATCGCCTCGCCAGATGCGATCGCGTCCTTGGCGACCTCGACCGCATGGATGTAGGCGTCGCGCCCGAGGCTCGTGTCGATCCGGTCGTCGCGCAGGGGGGTGGCGCCGTTCGTGCTCGCTCGAACCCCGCCGCCGAGCTCCGTCGCGCTCGGCCGGGCCGTCCGCTCGAGCGCCTCGAAGATCGCCCGCTCGGCGATCCGGTAGCGCTCCTCGAAGTCCGGCGCCTCGGTATGGAGCGAGGCGATCGCGCTCAGGGTGTGGGTCAGGTGGTCGAAGACGAGGACGAGGTCCGTCTCGATGAAGGCAGCCGTCGGGACACCGACCGGGTCGTTGTCGGGGAGCGGCACCGTCGGCTCGAACATGCTGACCGCGTCGTAGGCGAGGGCGCCGACCGCGCCGCCGGTGAACCGCGGAATCCCCTCGGTCGGCTGGACGCGGCGGCGCGGGACGAACGCCCGGATCGCGGCCAGCGGATCCGGGACCTGGGCGACGCCCACCGGCAGGTCCGGGCTGTAGGCGTCGACCGTCACCGGCCGGGTCTGCGTCCGCGCGAGCCCGTCGCGGACCTCGAGCAGCCTGCGCGGTCCGACCCCGAGGAACGAGTACCGCCCGAGACGCTCGCCGCCCTCGACGGATTCGAGGAGGTAGGCCGGGGTCGTCTCGTCGTCGAGCCGGAGGAACGCGCCGATCGGCGTCTCCAGGTCGGCCGGACGGGTGGCGCGCAGGAGCAGGGTATCGGCGTTGCCGGCGAGGCGCTTCGCCTCGGTCAGGCTGAGCGGATCGGTTGTTGTCATCGAGGCGGCCTCCGTGCGGCCTGTCCCGCAAGAATCAGGAAACGACCAGTCGTCCCGGGACGAAAGGTCGTGCCTTCCGCGGTGCCACCCTCATTCGGCGATGCCGCACTTCGTGACCGACGGGTGGCCCCGGGCCGGAGCTCGGTGCCGCCGATCGGCGCTGCCCTGTATCGCTGGCGCTCTGCGCCGGAGCCTACTGGGATCGCGCCGCGTCGCCGCTGCGCTCACCGTTCGGTCCGGAGGCTCCCGGGTCCATTCGCCGCCGTCGTCGCTCCGGTTTCCACCAGCCACCGGATCTCTCTGCCGACGCTCGACGGGTACTCGTCCCGTTCACAGCCCGCTCTTCGTGATGTCCGGCGGAGGATAGGCGCGGGTCGCGGAAGCCGTCAAGGCCGGTCGTCGGCCGGATCGGCGTCCGGGCGGCCGGGCTCGAAGCCGCGACAGGCGAGGACGGGCAGCCGCGGATAGCGCGGATACGCCGGATCCGTCCGCGAGCGCTCGCAGAGGGTGAACTGCGAGCCACGGGCGGAGACGACCGGCCGCGCATGCCGGCACGTCGCGCAGAGGCCTTCCGGCGGTCGATTCGTCGTCACCCGCCGCACGGTAGCGCGGCGGCAGCCTTCAGGAGGCGGCCGGACGCCGCCTGCGAACGCCGAACGTTCCGAGCCAGCGCCGGATCACCGGGATCCAGAGGCTCCCGACGAGCGCCTGGGCCAGCACGGCAAGGATGAGGAGCAGGCCTGGCACGCTCAGGACGAGCGACGGGACCGCCCAATCGATCAGGTCGTCGACGCCGACCACGTTCAGGTCCGTCAGGCCGTCGACGGAGATCGGAGCCGCAGCGGTGCCACCGCCGACGACGATCCCGTCATCGCTCGGTGCGGGACCCGAGCCACCGGATCCCACCGTGCCGGCACCCGTCGGGGCGCTCGCGGTGGGGGCCGGCGTCCGGCCAGTGCCGGTGGGATCGCCCGAGCCGCCCGCCGGCGTCGGCGCGCCGGACGGCGTGGCCGTCGGCGAAGGTGTCGCGCTGCCAGCCGGCGTCGGCGTCGGCACGTCGGTCGGGCGTGGCGACGGGGTCGGGGGCCGGAGGGTCGGCAACGGGAGGGTCGGGAGCGGCAGCGTCGGCAGCGGAAGCGTCGGCGGGGGGAGGGTCGGACGTGGGGTGGGCGCCGGCGTCGGAACGGGGGTTGGCAGCGGTGTCGGGACGGGCGTCGGAGCCGGCGTAGGCGAGGCCTTCGGCTGGACGTTGATCGTGACCGTCGCGATCGATGACGTCGTGACGCCGTCGCTGACCCGGTAGGTGAACGTTCGAGGGCCGACGTACGAGCCGCCGGACTTGAAGCTGAACGAGCCGTTCGACTGGAGCGTGAGGGAACCGCTCCCGCCACCGTCGACCAGGACGGCCTGGAGATGGTCGCCATCGGCATCCGTGTCGTTCTTGAGGACGCCTGCTGCCGGGACGTTCAGGGTGACGCCGGTCGTCGCCGTGTAGGCGTCGTCCTTCGCCACGGGCGCCGTGTTCGTGACGTGGATCGTGACGGTCACCGTGTTCGAGGGGATCAGCCCGCTGTCGTGATAGGTGAACGTGTCCGTGCCGACGAACCCCGGGTCCGGGTCGTAGTGGTAGCCGCCGTCGGCGGCGAGGTGCAAGGTCCCATGGCTGACATCGGTGCCGAGGATCGCCTGTGTCCCGAGGATGACGACATCGTTGCCGAGGACGCCGGGCGGCGAGACGCTCGCGTTGGTGTCGTGGACGATCGTGAGGGAGTCGGGGGTTGCAATGGCAACGACGGCCGCCGCGGCCGGCCGCGGCCCGCCGATCAGCACGGCGCCAACGGCCACGGCAACGGCGAGGGCGGCGGCGTGCCGCCGGTGGATCACGCGACGCGCCTCGGCGCCCAGAGTGACGCGGGGGTGTCGACGCCCGGCAGCGGCGCATCGGCGTCGGTCTCGATGCCCTCGACGAACGCCTTGACGAGCAGCTCGTCCAGCTGGGTCCCGGCGGCGTCCTCCAGGCGGGTCAGCGCCTCGCGGAGGTCGAGCGCCTTGCGATAGGGGCGGGTGGTCGTCATCGCCGAGAACGCGTCGCCGACCGCGAGGATCCGGGCGATCAGCGGGATCTCCTCGCCGGCGAGCCGGTCGAGGTAGCCGTCGCCGTCCCAGCGCTCGTGGTGGTGGCGGATGCCGGCCCGGACGAGGTCGATGTCGGGGACGTCGCGGACGATCATGTCGCCGAGCGCGACGTGCTGTTTCACGACGTCGTACTCGGCGTCGGTCAGCTTGCCGGGCTTGCGCAGGATCCCGTCGGGGATGCCGATCTTGCCGACGTCATGGAGGAGGCCCGCGACCTGGATCGTCCGGATCAGGTCGGGGTCGAGGTCCAGCCGCCGGGCGAGGTATACGCCGTAGCGGGCGACATCCTCGGAGTGGCGCTTCGTGTAGCGGTCCTTCGTATCCACCGCGAGAACGAGCCCGTGGAGGACGTCGAAGCCGGACGTCTGCGTGTCTTCGTCGGATCCGTCACCCGCGACGCGGACCGTGTCGCCGCCGGATGCCTTCGCCTCCTCGAGGACGCGGGAGGCCGCGGCGAGCAGCGCGGTTGCGGACGAGCCGTGCTCCGGGTACGCGCAGAGACCGGCGCTGATCGTGACTGGCAGGCGCTCGGTCGCCTCGAACTGGAGGCTCAGGTCCGCGAGGGCCGTCCGCAGCCGGATCAGCGCGGGCTCGAGCTCGACGACGGACTCGGCCGGCGCGATGAGAAGGAACTCGTCGGGCCCGGACCGGCCGAGGGTCACGGTCGGCGGGATCTGCCGGCGGAGCTGATCGGCGACCGCCAGCAGCGCCTCGTCGCCGGCCCGGTGGCCGTGGTTGTCGTTCAGGAGCCGGAAGTTGTCGAGGTCCACGAGGGCGACGCCGAGCGGGGTACCTGCCGCTCTCGCGTGCTCGATCTCTCGGGCGAGATGGGCGACGAGCGCACCGTGGTTCAGCGTCCCGGTCAGCGAGTCCCGCTGCGTCGCCTCGACCAGGGCGGCGGTCTGACGGGTCAGCCGGCCCTGCGCCGAGCGGAAGATCAGGAAGAGCAGAACCGCGGCGACGATGGCCGCCGTCAGCGTCACCAGGACGACGTCGCGCCGGATCTCGTCGAGACGGGCGAGGATCGGAACGGCGTCCCGCCAGATGCCGACGACCCCGCGGACCTGGCCGCCGGTGCTGATCGGCAGGAACTCCCGGAGGACCGTCGGGCTGCCGAGATCGCCAGGACCGGCTTCGGCATCGCCGAGGTCGACGAGACCGACGCTCGGCTGACCGCTCCCAACGCCGGCGGCCGCGCCGTCCGGCGGCACGACGACCCCGACGAGGGCCGGGTCGCTGGCCGCGACGATCGTGCCGTCGGGCCGGCGGAGCTCGACACGGAGGATCTCGCCGGGGCCGGCCAGGGAGGTGAGCTCCTGCTGGAGGGCGGCGCGCGAGGCGCTCGTCGGGCCGCTTGCGGGATCGAGGTCGCGCAGCTGGAGCGTGTGGTTCAGGACCGCCCGGACCGTCGCCGAGTCGCTGGCAACGATCGTGTTCAGGGTGCCGGCCGAGAAGTGGAGCGAGACGAGGACCGCCTGCGCGGTCGCGGTGATCCCGATGATCGCGAGGAAGGCGCCGAAGACGATGATGAGGAGCAGCGGCCGCCGCGTCCGCGGCCGGGAGCCGAACACGTTCGATCCACCTCGGGGCAGGAACCCGGTAGGAACCGAGCGTAGGGACGGGCGGGTGCATGCCCCATGACCGGAAGGTCCCGGCCGGGACTAGTCGCGGGTGCGGTCCGGGATGGTCCGGTGCGGCTCCGCTACCAGCGCCAGCCGGGCAGGGCCTCGAGCTCCGCCGCCTGGTCGGGGTCGAGGGTGCCCGCGCGGTGGCGTCCGCGATAGGTCGACTCCCAGACGCCGAGCGGGAAGCCGCGCTCCGTGGCGCCGGCCGGGAACGGGACGCCGTGTCCCTCGGCGATCGCCTCGCGGGCGAACTCGAGACCGGCGTCGAAGAAGGGGTCGACCGTCCGCCAGTCGCCGTCTTCGTCGAGGTCCAGTGTCAGCCGGTCGACGAAGCACCACGCCCAGTCCTCGCCGCGCTCGAGGGTCTGCATGATCGGGTGGCCCGTCGCGTGGTGGTGCTTCGTCGCGTGCCGGTTCGGCGAGGAGTCGCAGCAGTTCGTCGCGCCGCAGGTCAGGCACTGCCGGAGGTGGACCCATCGGCTCCCGATCGCGACGCACGCATCGCAGACGTCGTGGGGCGCCGGGCGATCCGGGTCGATCTGATCCAGGTGCTCGCAGATGGTCTGCACGAGCCGACGGTACAGGATTTGCGCTCGGTGACCCGCCGGCACGGGGCCGGGCCGGTCGACGGATCCGGCGTCCCTGCCCCACACTGGCGCCGATGAACGAGAACGGGCAGGGACCCCGGCACCGGCGACCCCGGCCGGAGCACGGCACGCGACCCGCGGACACGACGGATGGAGCCGCCGGCGGCAACGGCTCCGGCACGACGGACCCGATCGTCGCGCCGACGATCGAGGCGACCGCGGCCAACGCG
>DATBPR010000313.1:0-2194 GCA_036561285.1 Candidatus Limnocylindrales bacterium
TGGTTGTTCTGGATGTCCACCCAGACCCCTCCGGGTCCAGCCGTCAAAATCTGCGGCCCGGCGGATCCTGTCGGACCGACCGAGATCGTCGCGATGACTAGGTCGGTGGCCGGATCGAGGCGTGTGACCGCGCCGCTGTGCTCCTCGGCCACCCATACCGAGCCCTCGGTGACGGCGACGCCGGCGGGTGCCAATCCGACCGGGATCGACTTGATGACCTTCCCGGCTACCGGGTCGATCCTCACGAGGACGTTGTTCTCGTAGTCCGTCTGCCAGACGGAACCAGCCCCGGTCGCGTCGTAGCCGTAGTCCATCCAGGGCAAGGGGAAGGTTCCCGTGACGGCGCCTGTCGCCAGGTCGACGCGCACCATGCTCGTGAGCTGGTGGACCCAGAGCGACGTGTCGTCGGCAGCGAACCAGCGCGTGTCGATCGGGTCCCCGACCTGGATCCGGCTGGTCGGCCCGAATGGCGCCGAAGGCAGCCGCCGCTGGGACCCCGCGATCAGGACCAGGGTCGTCGCCGCGGCGGCGATGAGCATGGCGGCGATCGCGATCGGTCGCCAGGGGACCTGCCCGAGCGTGTCGCTCCGGGCGATCACGCCCATGGGGAGCCTCATTCCGAGGGAGCTCCAGGCGGGTCGCTGCCGCGTGCGGGCCGTCTGCCGGAGCATGTCGTCGAAGTAGTCGGGCACGCGCGCCGGGGCGAGCTCGTCCATCAGCTCGGGGATCCGGGGCTCGACGCGGTTGAAGGCGGTCATGCGAGCTGTCCTCCGGCCACGGGCTCCTGCACGGGCGTGAGGTCCGCATCGATCGCGAAGCGCATCTCCGCGAGGGCACGGTGCAGGCGGGACTTGGCGGTCCCGACGGGGATGGCGAGCGACTCGGCAAGGTCCGGGAGGGTCAAACCGAGATAGAAGTGCAGGACGACGACGGCGCGCGCCTCCGGTCGCAGCCGCTTGAGGGCGGCATCGAGGAGCTCGCGGTCCGCGACGATCGAGGCGATGTCGCTGATCGCCGGCTCGTGGAGCGGCGTCAGCTCGACCTCCATCGGCCGCCGGCCGCGATGCCGCACGGTGTTGATGCACGATCGAACGACCAGTCGACGAAGCCAGGCCTCGAAGCGATCCGGGTCGCGGAGCGATGGAAGGCTGCGCCAGGCGGCGAGGAAGCCCTCCTGGACCGCATCTCGCGCGAGCTCGGGGTCCCGGAGGATCAGGCGGGCTGCCGCGTCCAGCCGCGCGACCGACCGGCCCGCGAGCACGGCGAAGGCGTCGTGATCGCCCCGCATCGCACGCTCGACGAGCTCGCGCTGGTCCACGACGACCCCTCAGTACGGACGCGGCTGCGTGTCGCGCTCTCGATGGTATGTCGCGCGGAATCGCGAAAGGGTTCCCGGCGAGCGAACGAAACCCGGACCTTCAGCGCGAGAAGGTCAGGTGCGTGATCCCGCTCGGGGCGACGTCCGACGCCACGCGGTAGCCGTCCTCGAGTCCGCGGAGGTCGTCCCAGAGCCGGATTCCGCGACCGAGCAGGATCGGGACGATAGCGACGTGGAGCCGGTCGACGAGTCCTGACTTGAGGAACTCGCGGACCACCGTCGGGCCGCCGCCGATGCGGACGTCCTTGCCGCCCGCAGCCGTCAACGCGACATCGAGCGCCTCGTGCGGCGTCGCGGACTGGAAGTGGAAGGTCGTGCCGCCCGCCATCTCGAGCACCGGGCGCGGGCTGTGGGTGAGGACGAACACGGGGCAATGGAAGGGAGGCTCGTCGCCCCACCAGCCGCGCCAGTCCGGATCATCTCCATTGGCGTGGAGCCCGAACATGCCTGCCCCCATGATCTCCGCGCCGACCTCGGCGAAGTACGCCTGCGCGTATCGATCATCAACGCCGGTCGTTCCCTCGCCGGCCGTCTCCTGCAGCACGCGGGCCCGGAACGTGCGCGTCGCGGTATAGGCCTCGGTCAGGCGCGCCCAGTCGGGCCCGAACGGGTTCTCGGGCGTCTGGTCGGTCGTCGTCGCAAAGCCGTCCAGGGAGATGTTCAGGTCAACACGGACGGCCATCGGCGTCCTCCGAAGTGGAATGTGGCTTCAGTCTGCCTTTCTCTGCCACTCAGGCGCGGGCGATCCCCAGCAGTCGATCGAACTCGGCGCGCACAATTCCGTAGCACTCGCACGAGGCGCGTTCGAGCCCGGGC
>DATBPR010000314.1:0-8742 GCA_036561285.1 Candidatus Limnocylindrales bacterium
TCCCGGACGTTTGCCCGACGTCGGCGCCGCCCTCGGCAAGAGCATCAAGGAGTTCCGCAAGGCCTCCTCCGACATCACCGACGCCGCACACGTCGACGTCTCGCCGCAGGCCGCCCCCGCGCCGGCGGCCCAGGCGGCGCCGATCGCGGCCGCCGGCGTCGCTGCCGCGGCTCCGCAGGCCCCTCTCGCTCCGGTCGCCGCGGCGCCCGTGGCCGCGGCCCCGCTTTCCGCCGCTCCGACGCAGGCTGCCGCGCCGGCACCGCTCGAGCCCGCACCCTCGGCCGCTCCGGCCCCGACGCCCGAGCCGGTGGGAGTCGCCCCGACCGCACCCACCGTCCCGGCGCCGATCGCCGTCGAGCCGACCGCCGGGGACGACGCGGCTGTCCCGCCTGCCTGATCACGCCGCCGGCTGACCGCTGATGGCCGACGCCGACGCCGTCCGCGGGGCCGGCGTCCCGGACCACCTGAGCACCTCCGACGCCGTCGTCGTCCCGACGGCCGGCACCGGCGCGCCGGCGACCCCGGCGCCGTCACCCGCATCCGGCGCGCCACCCGCCGACAGCGGCGGGGTGATGACCCTCGTCGACCATCTCACGGAGCTCCGGACCCGGCTGGTCCGGTGCATCCTCGCGATCGCCGTGGGCTCCGCGATCGGGTTCCTCCTCGCGGAGCCGATCCAGAACGTCCTCGTGAGCCCGCTGCCCTTGACCGCCCTCCCGCTCCAGGTCCTCGGGCCGGGTGACGCGTTCGCGATCACCTTGCGGATCGCGATCGTGGTCGGGATCATCCTGGCGATGCCGGTCCTCCTGTACCAGCTGTGGTCGTTCGTCGCCCCAGGGCTGACGACGAGCGAGAAGAAGGCGCTCCGGCCGTGGATCCCCCTGGCCCTGTTCTTCTTCGTGATCGGTGTCTCGATCGCGTACGTGATCCTGCCGTTCGCGATGGGCTTCCTGCTCGGGTTCACGAACGACAAGATCGTCGCCCATCTCGCCGCGCCGGCCTACTTCGACTTCGTCTCGACGCTCTTCCTGGTCTTCGGCATCCTGATGGAGTTCCCGATCGTGCTGTACGCGCTGTCGCGGGTCGGGATCGTGACCTCGGCGCGGCTCCGCTCGTCGCGCCGGATGATCATCCTCGGGATCGCGATCTTCGCCGCGGTGGCGACGCCCGGCGGCGACCTGGTCAGCCCGACCGTGCTCGGCGTCACGATGTACATCCTGTTCGAGCTGACGGTCATCGCGATCCGGCGGAGCGGCAAATGATGGCGGAGCGGCAACTGACGACCAAGCGGCGCGCGAGGCGGCGCAGCACCCGATGAGCACGGACCGGCTGTCCGGCGTGGCGGTCGAGTCCGGGACCGCCGCGCCCGCCGCCCCGGATCCGAGCCGTTCCGCCGATGCCGACACCCCGGGCGCGCGAGACGGCCAGCACGTGGTGATCCTCAGCGGCCTGTCCGGCGGGGGCAAGACGGCCGCGGCCAAGCTCTTCGAGGACCTCGGCTACACGGTCGTCGACAACCTGCCCGGCGAGCTCCTGATCGAGCTGGCGGAGCTCGTCTCCGACGAGCCGGAGCGGTTCGACAAGACCGCCATCGTGCTCGACGTCCGGTCCGGCGATGCGCCGATGGCGTTCGGGGCGATGCGCGGCGCGCTCGAGGGACGCGGGATCCGCCCGCAGGTGTTCTTCCTCGAGGCGCGCGACGAGGTGCTGATCCGCCGCTTCTCGGAGACGCGCCACCGCCATCCGCTCTCGGACCAGCGCGGGATCGCCTCGTCGATCGCCGCCGAGCGGCGTCTCCTCGACCCCGTCCGGAGCGAGGCCGACGTGGTCATCGACACCTCGGACCTGTCGCTCCGCGAGCTGCGGGAGCGGATCTTCAACCGGCTCGGCGAGTCCGCCGACCCGAACCGCCTCGCGATCCAGCTGATCAGCTTCGGCTTCAAGTACGGCGTCCCGCTCGAGGCCGACCTCGTGTTCGACGTCCGGTTCATGCAGAACCCGTACTACATCCCGGAGCTCCGCCAGCTGTCCGGCCTGACCGATGCCGTCCGGACGTTCGTGCTCGGCCAGCCCGTCGCCCAGGAGTTCCTTCGCTATCTCCACGACTTCCTGTCGTTCGCACTCCCGGCGTACATCGGCGAGGGCAAGACCCGGCTGACGATCGCCCTCGGCTGCACCGGCGGCTATCACCGCTCGATCGCCCTGGCCGAGGAGCTCGCCGCGTGGCTGCGCGAGCAGGACTTCGGGCCGGTCGCGGTCTTCCATCGCGAGCTGGACCGGGCCTGATGGACAGCTGGACGCCCGGATCCGACAGTCGACGGCCGGACGGGAGGTCTCTCCCGTGTTCCGCCGGCCGATGAGCCTCCGCCGCAGGCCCATGAACCTCCGCCGCTGGCTGACGCCCGGCATCGGCGTCAAGCGCTGGCTGCTCCTCACGTTCATCGGCTGTCTCGTCCTCGCCCTGGGCGTCGCCCACGTCATCCGGCAGGTGACCCAGGACGTGAATCCCGACGGACTCGTCGGGACGCTCATCGACGTCGTGACGCTGCAGTTCCTGCCGTACCCGCTCCGCGGGCTGCTCGTGCTCCTCGCGGGCTCGGCCCTGATCGGCTATGGCGCGTACCGGACGATCCGGGCGCTGACCGATCCGTTCGTCTCGACGGAGAGCGGACACCTGGTGGAGCTGATCTACCAGCGGAAGTCGCTCGCTCGCGGGCCGCGCGTCGTCGTCATCGGCGGCGGGACCGGCCAGTCGACGCTCCTGCGCGGCCTCAAGTCCCACACGAGCAACCTCACGGCGATCGTCGCTGTCGCCGACGACGGCGGGTCGTCCGGCGTGCTGCGCGACCAGCTCGCGATCCCGCCGGTCGGGGACATCCGGCGCTGCCTCGCGGCGCTCGCGGACGACGAGACGCTCGTCGGCGAGGTCCTCGAGCACCGCTTCGCCGGCTCGCCGACGGATTCACGACCCGAGCACGGCGGCCCGCTCGGCGGGCATCCGGTCGGCAACATCCTGCTGGCGGCCATGACCCAGATCGAGGGCGGGGACTTCGAGGAGGCCGTCCGCCTCGCGAACCGGGTCCTGGCGATCCGCGGCCAGGTCCTTCCGGCGGCCGCGGTGCCGCTCACGATGCACGCCAGGCTCCACGACGGGACGCAGCGGGACGGCCAATCGGTGATCACGAAGTCGATCGGGATCGAGAAGGCGTGGCTCACGCCGGAGGGGATCGACGCCTGCGAGGACGCGCTCGTGGCCATCGCCGAGGCGGACGTGATCGTGATGGGCCCGGGCAGCCTCTACACGAGCCTGCTCCCGAGCCTGCTCCTGCCCCAGATCCAGGAGGCCGTCGCGACGTCGTCGGGCCTGCGGATCTATGTCTGCAACGTCGCGACCCAGGTCGGCGAGACGACCGGGATGGACCTCCGCGACCACCTCTCGGCGCTCGTGGCCCACGCCGGGCCGGACATCGTCGACGTCGTGCTGGCGAACAACCGGCTGCTGCCGGGCGCCCTGCGGGCACCGATGGAGCCGGTCGCCCTGGCGTGGCCGCCGGAACAGCCGAGCCCGCCGACGCTCGTCCTCGAGGATGTCGTCGATCCGGATGCGGCCCAGCGCCACGACCCGGAGAAGCTCGCCGCGGCCGTGATCCGGATCCTCGAGCGGGAGGGAAGCGCCCGTCGCCGCGCCTCGGTGGCCCGGACGGCTTGACGCCCGTCGCCGTCGTGGCGCCTCCGTGATCGCGTGAGCGACTCGGACCGCGACCTCGTCCTCGCCCTGCGGGCGGAGCTCGCCGCGATCGATCCTGCCCGGCCCTGCGACCGGCGGGCGGAGGCGATCGGGCTCGCGACGGTCGCGGCGGACGGCCCCGGCGATGCGCGCGCCCCGCGCCGGGAGGCGCCCGTCGCTCGCCTGCGGGTGCGCCTCGGGCGCGACGAACCACGATCCGCCACGCTGCCCGCGGGCACGACGGTCGCCGCCTTCGACTGGGCCGCGTCACCCGAGCACTGCCGGCTCGCCTGGCTCCGCGGCCTGTTCCTGTCCCGCGGCTCGCTCAGCCTGTCCGGCGGGCGCATCCACCTCGAGTTCGTCGTCGCGGGCGAGGACGCCCCGATCCTGGCGAGCTGGCTCAGCGCGTTCGAGCTTCCCGCCTCGTGGCGGCTCCGGCGCGGCCGCGGCGTCGTTACGTGGAAGAACGGGGACACCATCGGGCTGTTCCTGCGGCGGATCGGCGCCACGGGAGCGCTCCTCGAGCTCGAGGCGCGCCAGGTCTCACGGGCGCTGCGCGGCGACCTGAACCGGGTCCTCAACGCGGAGTCCGCGAACCTCCAGCGCGCGGTCGGGGCGGCGGGCCGGCAGGTGGCCGCGATCGAGGAGCTCGAGGCCGGCGGCGAGCTCGCCGAGCAGCCCCATGTCGTACGGCTCGTCGCCGAGGCTCGTCGCGAGACGCCGGAGGCGACCCTTGCCGAGCTGGCGGAGCGGCTCGACCTTCACCGGTCCGCCGTGCAGCGGGCGCTCGAGCGGATCGAGCGGCTGGCGGGCTCCCCACCGGACGGGGAAACGCCGCGCCGGCGCCACCACGCACGGAACCCTCCGTCGGGACCGGCGCCTCTGGCATGATTCCGCGGCCATGCGCCCGATCGTGATCGCCGCCAACTGGAAGATGAACACCACGCCCGCCGACGCCGGCGAGCTCGCCCGGACGATCGCCGGCCGGACCCGCGTGCCGGGCGTCACCCGCGTGATCTGCCCCCCGTTCGTCTGCCTGGCCGCGGTCCGTGACGCGCTCGCGGGCGAGGACGTCGCGGTTGGAGCCCAGAACGTCCACCACGAGCTGGCCGGGGCGTACACCGGCGAGATCAGCGCTCCCATGCTCGACGGACTGGCGACCTGGGTGATCCTCGGGCACAGCGAGCGACGGCGTGACGCCGGCGAGACGGACGCCCTGATCGCCGCGAAGCTCGGACGGGCCCTGCTCTCTGGTCTCCGGCCGATCCTCTGCGTGGGCGAGTCGCTCGAGGTCCGCGAGCGCGGCGCCGCTGCCGCCGAGGCACTCGTGAACGAGCAGCTCCGCGGCGCGCTCGAGCCGAACGCCGGTGACCCGCTGGCAGGCGGCGCGCTCGTCATCGCGTACGAGCCCGTCTGGGCGATCGGGACCGGTCGGAACGCCAGCGGACGGGATGCCGCCGGCATGTCCGTGGCGATCCGGGCCGTGCTGTCCGGCATCGCCGGGCTCGGTTCGGGCCAGGAGACACCGGTCCTCTACGGCGGCAGCGTCACCGCGGCGAACATCGGCGAGTTCCTGACCGAGCCGGCGATCGACGGAGCGCTGGTCGGCGGAGCCTCGCTCAAGCCGGACGAGATGGCCGGCATCGTCGGCCGTGCCGGCGTCACCGCGGCAGCCCGGCAGGCCGCAACCGCGTGAGCCGGCCTCGCCCGATCGTCCTCGTCGTCATCGACGGCTTCGGCATCGGCCCCGATCCGGGCGTCGACGCGATCGCGTCCGCGGACATGCCCATCTGGCGCGCCCTCCTCGCGCGCTGGCCGCACGGCACCCTCCGGGCGTCTGAGGACGCCGTCGGCCTGCCGCCCGGGCAGATGGGCAACTCGGAAGTCGGTCACCTGAACCTCGGCGCGGGGCGGCCGGTGCTCCAGGACCTGCCCCGGATCGATGCCGCGATCGCGGACGGCACGTTCTTCACGCGGCCGGCGCTCGTCGCGGCCTGCGACCGTGCGGCGGAGCCCGGTCGCCGGCTCCACGTCGTCAGCCTCGTCGGGCCCGGTGGCGTCCACGCGAACGACCGCCACCTCGTCGCCCTGGCCGAGCTCGCGGCCCGGCGACACGTGACGGAGGTCCGGGTCCACGCCCTCCTCGACGGCCGCGACACGCCGCCCCGTTCCGCGATGGTCTACGTCGAGGACCTCGAGGGCCGGCTCCGCAACGCCCATCCCGACGCCCGAATTGCCTCGGTGGGCGGGCGCTACTTCGCGATGGACCGGGACCAGCGCTGGGACCGCATCGCGCGCGGCTACGCCGCGATCGTCGACGGCGTCGGCGAGCACGCCGCGTCCGCCGCCGACGCGGTCGCCGCCGCCTACAAGCGCGGCGAGAACGACGAGTTCGTCAGCCCGACGGTCATCGACGGGGTCGACGGCCGCGTCCGCGAGGGCGATGCGATCGTCCACGCGAACTTCCGGGCGGATCGCGCACGGCAGCTGACCCACGCGCTCGCCGACGGCGACGACTTCGCCGCGTTCGACCGCTCCGCGGCCCGTCCGCGCCCCCGCGATCTGCTCGTCGTGACCATGACCGCGTACGAGGAGGGCCTCCCGGTCCAGGTCGCGTTCCCGCCGGAGGAGGCGTACTCGCTCGCCCACGCGGCGTCGGACGCCGGCTGGCGCCAGCTCCACGTCGCCGAGACGGAGAAATATGCCCACGTCACGTACTTCTTCAACGGGGGACGCGAGGCGCCACTGCCCGGAGAGGATCGCCGCCTGGTCCCGAGCCCGAAGGTCGCCACCTACGACCTCCAGCCGGAGATGAACGCGGCGGGGGTCACGGACGTCCTGGTCGAGGCCATCGCCGGTGACGCCTACGACTTGATCGTCGCGAACTTCGCGAACCCGGACATGGTCGGGCACACGGGCGTCTGGGAGGCGGGGATGGCCGCGGCGGAGACGGTTGACGGCTGCCTCGGGCGGATCGTGGCGGCTCTGCAGGCGCACGATCGCGCCCACCCCGACGGGCCGGGATTCCTCCTCGCCGTGACGGCCGACCATGGCAACGCGGACCAGATGCGCGACCCGGGCGGCGCCCCGGTCACCGCGCACTCGCTCAACCCGGTCCCGTTCCTGCTCGCCGGTCGCGCCGCGGAGGGCCGGACACTGCGCGACGGGATCCTCGCCGACGTCGCCCCGACGCTGTGCGAGCTGGCAGGCCTGCCGCGCTGGTCGTCGATGACGGGGTCCTCGCTGCTGGAACCGCTCGCCGAACAGGCCTGACGGTCCAGGAGGTCCGGCTCCCGGACCGGGTCCGCCTGGTGGCTCGTGCTATTATCCGCGCCGATTCCAGACGGAGGTCCTTCCGGGTGAACCCGTTCCTGGCCGTCGGCCAGATCATCGTCAGCATCGCCCTCGTGGCCGCGATCCTGCTCCAGGCGCGCGGCACCGGGCTGTCCGGCACGTTCGGCGGCGACTCGGCCGTCTATCGCAGCCGGCGCGGCATCGAGCGCCGCCTCTGGCAGTTCACCATCGTCCTCCTCGTCCTGTTCGTCGTGTTCTCCCTGGCGTCGTTCGTCTTCGCCCCGACGACCACCTGAGCCGCCTCGCGCGGCCGCGCCCCCGGCCGCGCGTCCGATCCTCATGAACCGACTCGATCGCGCCGTCATCGCCGGCCTCGTCCTCGTCGTCGCCATCGCGGCGATCGCCATCGGCGGGCCATCCCTCCTGCCGAAGCCCTCCGCGAGCTCGGTCATCCCGTCGGCCGGCGTTGCGACGCAAGTGACGTATCGAGAGGCCATCCTCGGCCGGCCGACCTCGGTCAACCCGCTCGCGGCGCGGACCCAGGCGGATCGCGACCTCGTTGCCCTCGTCTTCGACGGCCTCGTCACGTTGGACGCGGACGGGGCGCCGCGCGGCGAGCTCGCCCAGTCGTGGGAGACGACCCCGGACGGCAAGTCGTGGACGTTCCACCTTCGGACGGACGCGCACTGGCACGATGGCGAGCCCGTCACCGCCGCCGACGTCGTCTTCACGGTCGGGGTCCTGCAGGATCCGGTCTATGCCGGCCCGGGGGCGGGATCGTGGACCGGCGTGACCGCGACGGCCGTCGATCCCCTGACGGTCCGCTTCGATCTCGATCCGGCGATCGCCGGCTTCGCGGCCCTCGCGACCCAGCCGATCGCGCCGGAGCACCTTCTCCACGACATCCCGGCCGACGGGATGGCCGGCGACCCGTTCGGGTCGCAGCCGGTCGGGTCGGGGCCGTACGCGATCGTGGAGCTCGACCGGGACCACGCCGTCCTCGAGCCGGCGAGCACGGTCGCCGCACCCGCCAACGGACCGATCTCCTCGCGCGAGCCGTCGCTCGACCCCCTGGCGACGACGAGACCGGCCGCGCATGAGGGCGCGACGCAGCCCGCGATCGACCGGATCGAGCTGTCGTTCTTCGACGACGCCGACTCGGTCGCGGCGGCCTTCCGCGACGGTCGGGTGGACGCCGCCTCCGGGCTGGATCCGGCAGCCGCCGCGACCCTCGGCGAGGTGCCGGGGAGCCGGCTCCTGCGCGAGCCCTCGACGACGTTGACCGCGGTCGCCTTGAACCTCCGCCCGGATCAACCCGAGCTCGGCGACGCCCGGACCCGCTTGGCGCTCCTCGAGTCGATCGATCGCGGTCGGGTGCTGTCGGTCGTCTACGGTGGGCTCGCGAGCAGCGCCAACGGCCTGATCCCGCCGACGTCGTGGGCCTACGACCCGGACGCGAGTCCCGCGACCCCGCACGACCTGAAGGCCGCCGCGAAGCTCCTCACGGACGCCGGATGGACGAAGAAGAAGGACGGCTGGCACCTCGGCAAGAGCGCCACGCCGCAACGCCTGGAGCTCATCGTGCCGGACCACAACTCCAACCCGATCCTCGCCGCCGTGGGCGCCCAGGTCGCCGCCGACTGGACCCGCCTCGGCTTCACGGTGACGAGCCGCGAGGCCGACCCGGCCGTCATCGCCGCGGACAAGCTCGCGACGGGCGA
>DATBPR010000315.1:0-3291 GCA_036561285.1 Candidatus Limnocylindrales bacterium
CTCGTGGAGCTTCTCGCCGGCGCGCAGGCCGGTGAACCGGATCGGCACGCTCTCGACCTCGCGTCCGGCCAGCCGGATGAGGTCGTGGACCATGTCGATGATCTTGACCGGCTCGCCCATGTCGAGCACGAACAGGTCGCCGGCGCGGCCGATCGCGGCGGCATCGAGGATCAGCCAGCCAGCCTCCTGGATGGTCATGAAATAACGCGACATCTCGGGGTGGGTCACGGTGATCGCCTCACCGTTCTCGAGCTGGCTCTGGAAGATCGGCAGGACGCTGCCCGCCGAGCCCAGGACGTTGCCGAACCGGACCGCGACATACGGACGTCCGGTCCGTGCGGCCGCATCCGCGACCAGCCATTCTGCCAATCGCTTGGTCGCACCCATCACGCTCGACGGTTCGACGGCCTTGTCGGTTGAGACCAGGACGAAGCGCGGCACGCCCGCGTCGACCGCCGCGGAGAGGACGGTCATCGTCCCGCCGACGTTGACCTGGACGCCTTCCGACGGATGCTCCTCCATCATCGGCACGTGCTTGCACGCGGCGGCGTGGAAGATGACCGCGGGTCGGGTCGAAGCGATCAGGCGCTTCATGACGGCCCGGCTCGCGACATTCGCGATGTTGACGGACAGCTCGCCGGAGCCGCGACCGTCCATGCTCCGGAGCTCCAGCTCGCGCTGGATCATGTAGAGGGGGCTCTCGGCCCGGTCGACGAGGACGAGCTTCTTCGGGCGGAAGGCGTAGACCTGCCGCGCCAGCTCGGACCCGATCGATCCGCCCGCGCCGGTGACCATGACCACCTGGTCGCGGATCGACTCGGCGACCTGCGGGGCATGCGTCGTGACCTGCTCGCGGGTCAGGAGGTCCTCGACCTGGATGTCGCGGACGCGGTGGGCGTTCCAGCTGCCGTCGAACAGGCCGTGGACGGGCGGAACGGTCCGGACCTGGAGGCCGGCCTCGACCGCGCGGTCCATGACCCGGCGGATCATCTGGCCCGACGGGTTCGGGAGGGTGATCAGGAGCATCCGCGCGCCGCTCCGGCGGATCGCCTCCTCGAGGTGGTCGAGGCCGCCGAACACGGGCAGACCCGCGACGGTGCTGCCGCGCTTGGCAAGGTCGCTGTCGAGGAAGCCGACCGGCTTGACGCCGGCCGCCGGCTCGCGGATCGCCGAGCGGGCCATCATCGCGCCGGCACGCCCGGCGCCGTACAGGAGCGCGGGCGTCAGGCTGATCGTGGTCCCGCCGACGACAGCGCGCGTCCCGACCTCGCTGAGTGCGCGGAGGAGGAAGCGCGTTCCACCGATGAAGGCCAGGGAGAACAGGAACTCAAGGATCCAGAAGGAGGGCTCGAGCTCCGTCGTGGCCAGGCCGGTGACCCGGAACAGGGCCGCGGCGAGGACGATGGAGATCACGCTGCCGAGCGTGATCGCGTACAGGATCTGGGTGAGCTCCGGGACGCTGGCGTGGCTCCACAGCCGGCGGCACAGGCCGAACCGATCGTTGACGATCGGCCGGACGACGACGGGGAGGAGCAGCAGCGGGCCGTACGACGAGGCGAGCGCCGCGCCGACGGGATCGATTCCGCGGATGACCAGCGACAGATAGATCGACAGGACGATGAGTGCGAGGTCGATGACGAAGAGATGGCGGCCGCGGAAGCTATGGATGACCGGGATGATCTGGTCGGCGAACCAGCGGCCCAGGGCGCTGGCCGTCGTGACTGGTGCGAGTGCGACCTCACGCGAGGTCATCGAGCATCACCTCCAAGGACTCGGTTGGGCGTTGACAGGAAGGCTGTGGACGTTGCCCACCGGATCCCGGAAAAGGACGACATCGTGCCCCCCAAAGAGCGTCCCGGTGTGTTGGGCTTCGACGGTCGTCGGGACCGCCGTCGCCGGGTTGTTCCCCGGACCCGATCCTATCCACTCGGGTCATGCCTGACTAGGTGATTCGACCTAACCGGAGTACTCCTTTTGGTGCGCACACGCACCGCGGAGCGGGTCATGTCGGCGAATAGACAGTGTGCCATCCATTTGGAAAGCGGGCCGCCGGCGGTTTTCGATCCTGCGGATGGGCGACCTCGGGATAGGCCATTCGTCCTGTGGCGCCGCTGGACCGCCACGGGCGACACTCGGTGCGTTCGGGCAACCCGGCCGCGGCATCGCCGACGGACATCGAGACGGCCCGACGGTAGACTCCGCTTTCATGAAAAATCCCGAGGGAGGCAGGCAGCGCGGTGAACCAGGGTCTGGACGTGACGGGGCGGATTCGCCGGGTGATCGGCGAACACGGCCATCTCCCGGTCGACATGGCACAGATCGGTGACGACACCGACCTGTTCCAGGCCGGCATGACGTCACACGCATCAGTCAACCTCATGCTCGGGCTCGAATCCGAGTTCGACGTGGAATTCCCCGACGCCATGCTCAAGCGGAGCGTCTTCCAGAGCGTGTCCGCGATCCGCGCCGCCCTCGAGAAGCTGCACGTGGCCGCGGCATGACGGTCGCGGTCGATCGGGACCAGGCGTTCCTCGCCACGATCCGGCGGGTCGCCGACGAGGCGGCCGCGCCGAACGCGGCGGACGTCGACAAGAGCGCCCGCTTCCCG
Organism: Candidatus Limnocylindrales bacterium; assembly: GCA_036561285.1. Lineage (GTDB taxonomy): Bacteria > Chloroflexota > Limnocylindria > Limnocylindrales > CSP1-4 > CF-46. The sequence continues at coordinate 2,609 of DATBPR010000315.1, forward strand.
CAGGAGTCGATCGACGCCCTCAAGGCGGAGCGGGCCCTCTCGGCGCTCATCCCACGGGAGCTCGGTGGCGAAGGCCTCGACCTCGAGACCGTCGCGCACGCCTGCTTCGAGCTGGGCCGCCGCTGCGGCGCGAGCGCCATGGTCTACGCCATGCACTCGATCATGGTGGCCTCGATCGTCCGCCATGGCGCGGGGACGCCGTGGTTCGACGAGTACCTCCGACGCGTGGCGAAGGAGCAGCGGCTGGTGGCTTCGGTGACCTCCGAGGTCGGCACCGGCGGGGACCTCGGCCGCTCGATCGCCGCGGTCACGCCGACCGAGCCGGGCCGGGCCAGGTTCGAGAAGCAGGCACCGACCGTGTCGTACGGGGCGTACGCCGACGACCTGATGACGACGCTCCGGCGGAGCCCGGACGCCGAGCCCGGCGACCAGGTGGCCGTCGTGACCTCGCGCGACGAGCACGCGCTCGAGCAGACCGCGACCTGGGATCCCCTCGGGATGCGCGGGACGTGCTCGCCGGGCTACATCGTCCGCGCGGAGTTCGACACGGACCACGTCATGCCCGAGTCCCTGTCCCGGGTCCTGACGGAATCGATGGTGCCGATCTCGCACTTGCTCTGGTCGCACCTCTGGCTCGGAATCGCCACCGACGCGTTCGATCGGGCCCGCGCCTTCGTCAAGGC
>DATBPR010000316.1:0-1767 GCA_036561285.1 Candidatus Limnocylindrales bacterium
TTGATGTGGCCGGCGACCGTGACCCGCTCGGTCCGGGTGGCGTCCGGGGCCGCGCAGGCGACGAACTCCTGCGCGTATCGGTAGATGAAGTACGAGCAGTTGACGTTCCAGCCCAGATCGAGACCGACGAACACCGTCCCGCCGCGCTCCTCGACCGTGACCACCTCGCCCAGAAGGATGGCGGCGTCCTTCGCGAGGTAGTCGCCGGGCTCACAGCCGACGACGACGCCCGCCGCCACGAGGTCGCCGAGGGCCCGCCGGATTGCCGCCGCGTACGCGTCGGGATCGATCGCCCGCTCGTCGGCCCGTGCCGGGACGCCGAGCCCGCCGCCGACGTTGAGCTCGCCGATCGGGTGACCATCGGCCCGGAGCCGCCGGGCAATCTCCGCGACCCGGGCGATCGCCCCCTCGAACGCGGCCATGCCATCGGCCAGCCAGCCCGAGCCGACGTGGACGTGGAGCGTCGACAGCGCGATCCCATGGCGGCCGGCCGCCGCGAGCGCCTCGTCCAGCCGGTCCTCGTAGATGCCGAACTTCGTCGGGCGCGCGCCGCTGTAGGCGAGCGTGTCGTTGTAGCCCGCGCCGGCGGCCGGGTTGATCCGGATCCCGAACGACCGTGGCCGCGGATCGCCCGGACCGAGCGCCGCGAGCCGCCGCCCCACCCGCTCGATCTGGCTCACCGCATCGAGGTTCAGGTGGAGGGGCTGGGCGAGGACGACGTCAAGATCGCGCTCGGAGACGTTCGTGCCGGTGTAGCTGATCTCGCCGGCCGTCCAGCCGCACTCGATCGCGCGGAGGACCTCGCCGGGGGAGCAGGCGTCGATCTCGACCAGCCCACGGAGAGCGGCCAGGATCGCCGGATCCGGGTTCGCCTTGAGCGCGAAACGGACGCGATGCCGGAGGCCGGCCCGGTCGAGTGCGCCGATCAGCCGCTCTGCGTTCTCGACGAAGCGGCGCCGGTCGTAGACGAACAGCGGCGTTCCGTGCTCCCGCGCGAGCGCCTCGGCATCACGACCGGCGATCGCGAGGCGGCCGTCGACGATCTCGAGGCCGGGGCGGACCCACCACGGCCGATCGGCAGCCATGGCGATGGGCGCCGCGGCAGCCCCGATGGGCAGGGTCGTCACGCGCTCCGGCTCGGCTGTTGCCGGCGCTCAGGCCGGGGCCGCGTCCGGATGCGGATGCGGGTGCTCGTGCGAGTGACGTTCCCCGCGCGGCGTCCGGCCGGGACCGGGCTTCCAGCGGTCCGGACCCTCTTCGACCGTCGCGCCGAGATCCTCCAGGAGCCGCCGAGAGATCACGGCGACCTCGGCGATCGCGGCATCGAAGGCGGCGCTGTTGCGAGCGGACGGAGTCCGGTAGCCACTGACCTTGCGGACGAACTGGCGGGCGGCCGCCTCGATCTCACCGGTCGTCGCCGGCTCGTCCGGACGGCGGAGGACCTTGATGCTTCGGCACATGACCGCAGGGTAGCGCGACCGCGTCCCACATGGCCGGATCGACGGATCGCGTGATCCCTAGGCCGGCTCGTCCGCGAGCAGGGGACGCACCGTGAGGGTGTACGACTTGCCATCCGGCCCGCTGAGGACGACGCCCTGGAGCCCGCCGGCGACGTCCTTGATCCCGAGCACGTCGACCTGTGCCTGCGTGAGCACGTGGCGCCGAAGGCTCGTCCCGCCGTCCGGCAGCGTCTCCTCCTTGAACGCCGTCGGCGGGATGTCGGCCCAGGGCCACGGCACGGCCGCGGGTCCGGCCTGCGGCTCACGA
>DATBPR010000317.1:0-1823 GCA_036561285.1 Candidatus Limnocylindrales bacterium
AGCGGCGCGGCGGCGGCTCGGCCGCGGCTGCTGATCGCGACCCACTCGCCCCACAAGCTCGCCGAGCTGCGGGAGCTGCTCCTGCTCGAGCACGCCGACGTTGTCAGCCTCGACGATCTCGGGATCCTCGACGACCCCGACGAGACCGGTGAGACCTTCGAGACGAACGCCCGGATCAAGGCGCGGTTCGGGGCCCGGAGGACGGGCCTGCCCACCCTCGCCGACGACTCGGGCCTGGAGGTCGACGCGCTCGACGGCGGCCCCGGTGTCCGGACCAGGCGCTATGCCGGCCCGAACGCGACCGACGCCGACAACAACGCGAAGCTGCTCGCGGCCCTCGACGGGCTGCCCCCGGAGCGACGCGGGGGGCGCTACGTCTGCGTCCTCGCCCTTGCCCTGCCCGGTCCCGGCGCGGGGCCCCGCGACGTCGTGCCGATGCATCTGGTCCGCGGAACGAGCCGCGGCCGGATCGCCACGGCTCCGCGTGGGACCGGCGGCTTCGGCTACGACCCGATCTTCGAGCCCGCCGGCGAGCCACCGGGCGGCCGGACGTTCGGCCAATGGTCCCCGGAGGAGAAGCACGCCGTTTCGCACCGCGGCCGGGCGGCGCGACGGATGACCCCGATCCTCCGTGATCTCGGGTTCGACGGCCCGGCTCGTTGACGGTCATCCGCTCGGTCTGCGTGTTCTGCGGCGCGAGCACCGGCCGCGACCCGCGCTACGCGGAGGCGGCCGCCGCGGTTGGCGCCGGACTGGCGCGACGTGGGATCCGCCTGGTCTTCGGCGGCGGACGCAGCGGCCTGATGGGTGTCGTCGCGGACGCCGCCCTGGCCGAGGGCGCCACGGTGATCGGCGTGATCCCCCGCGGCCTGGTCGATCGTGAGCTCGCCCATCCCGGCCTGACCGAGCTCCGCGTCGTCGAGACGCTTCACGAGCGGAAGGCCGGGATGGCCGCTCTCGCGGATGCCTTCCTCGTGCTGCCGGGCGGGCTCGGCACGCTCGAGGAGCTGTCGGAGGTCCTGTCGTGGGCCCAGCTCGACCTCCACACGAAGCCCGTCGGGTTGCTCGACGTCGGCGGCTACTTCGCCTCGCTCGAGGCGTTCCTCGACGATGCCGTCCGGGAGGGCTTCCTTGCCGAGCGCCATCGCCGATGGCTCCTCCGCGACGAGAGCGTCGATCGGCTGCTGGACCGCTTCGCGGCGTTTGCGCCGCCGGAGGCGCGGTTCGCCGCCCCGGCCCCTGCCGACGGCCCGAGCTAGGGGCTTGTCGAGCCCGCCGCGGCGTCGCTCGCGGAGGGCCGGGCGGACGGGCTCGGCACGGGCCAGGTCGGATCGGCGCCGGGCGGTCCGAAGACGACCTTCGTCAGCTGCGCGATCCGCGTCGGCACCGGCAGCCAGACCGACCCGTACTTCGTCGACCCGCCCGACTTGATCTGGGGCGAGGTCAGGACGACCTTCACCGCGGACGATCCGCCGATCTGCTCGGCGAGGGCCGCGAGCTCCGGCAGGCGGTCCTGCGGCAGGTCGGTCCGGACCGTCGATCCGACGGCGGCCATCAGGCTCGGCAGGTTCACGAGGGCGCCCGCGCCGACGACCCGGTTGCGGAGCGCGACGAGGACGTCCTGCTGACGCGCCGCCCGGGTGAGGTCCGTCTCGCCGAGGGCCTTCCGGATCCGGGCGTAGGCGAGGGCGTCGGTGCCGGTGAAGTGGTGCTGGCCGGGCTCGATCGACCAGCCGCGCTTGCCGTCGAGGCCCGGGTAATTCGGGTCCGCGAGTGGCTTCTTCACGTTGATGTCGACCCCGCCGACGGCGTCGACCATCGCG